>JBDSGI010000521.1:0-5292 GCA_039919035.1 Opitutaceae bacterium | reverse complement strand
GTGCGCCAGACCACGCCGTAGGGCTCGAGTTTTCCGAAAATCTCGCGGCCCTTCATGCTGGGTCGCGAGTAGACGACTTCGATGTCGGTTACGCCGACCCGCTGCTTCAGCGTGGCGGCGGGACTTGGCGCGGGCAAATCGAGTTTTACCGCCGGCACTTGGGCGAAAGCGGCGGACGAAAAAAGCGCGCCCAGGGAGAGCACACGCGTGAGGAGGAGCAGTAGCGAGGTCATGGGGGGAAAAGTGGCGGAACGGTGAACGGGGGCCGCCGGGCACGACAATCACTAACGGGCGAAAATTCGCAACCGCTCAGATCGCGCGGCTCAATCCGGTCACGGAAATTGAGCCGCGGCATGACCCGACACGGGGAGCGCTCAGGGCACTTCGTAAACTTCCACCAACGCCTCGCCCGTGCCGTTGGCGACCCCACTGACCTGCACCGTGTAGCTGCCGGGCGCGAGCGTCGCGAGCAGCGCGGCGTCACGGCTGCCGACATCGAGCTGGAAGGCGCCCACGGCGTCGAAGCTCGGCGCCAGCGAAGCCAACCAGTTGTCGTTCTCGGCGATTTTCACGCCCGCGCCACTGTAGAGTTCCAGCTTCGGATCGACGAGCGTGCCGGGAACCCCGAACGCCGCGAGCTTCGGGCCGACGGCGCGAATCAACAGCTGCTTGGTGCCGGTGCCGGCGACATTGAAGCCGGCGATCAAAATGTTGTCGCCCGTGCCGACGATATTGCGCGCCGAAACGTTGATCATGCGGGGCGAGTTGCCCGTGCCGAGGTCATAGGCCTCCACCAAAACGACGCCTGCGCCGGTGCCGCGGGCTTGAATTGAGCGCGGGCCGGCAATGCCCTGCACGAAGGCCGAGTCCTTGCTGCCGGCGGTAAGGGCAAAGGCACCTACGCTGGTAAACGTGGGGGCAAGGTTCGCAGCCCAGTCGTCGTTGCTGAACACAACCGTCTGGCCGTTGTAAAGATCGAGGCGCGGATCAGCCATCACGCCGGTGAGGCCGAAAGCCGCCAGCGACGGGCCGACCGCTCGGACCAGCACGTCGCGCGAACCTCCGCTCACGACGACACCGACGATCAGAGTCTGCGCCGCCGCCAGATTCGTGCGCACCGAAAGATTGGACAACCGGGCCGTCGGCCCAACGGGTGGAGGAGGACCGTTGACGACGAGGACGGCGGTGGCGCTGACGATATTCTGCGTGCCGTTGCTCACCCGCACGGTGTAGTTGCCCGCATCAGTCGTCTGCACGGCGGCGATGTTGAAGGTCGTGGCGGTGGCACCGCTAATCACGTTGTCGTCCTTGAACCACTGATAGCTCAGCGCGCCGGTGCCCGATGCCACGACCAGAAATGTCACCCCTTGACCGGCATCAACGGTGCGACTGGCCGGCTGCGTCGTGATCGAAATGCCGGAGCCGGATGAACCGCCCACCGTCAGCTTGGCCGAGGTCGTCTCAACCGTTGTGCCCGAGGTGAGCCGCACCAGATAGGTGGCCGCATCCGCGGTCTGCGCCGAAGGGATACTGTAGGAAGATGCCGTCGCGCCCGAGATGACGCCGCCATTCTTGAACCATTGGTAGGCGAGTCCGCTGCCGGTGGCGGTGACACCAAAGGTCGCCGGCTGGCCGGGGTTCACATTGAGGCTAATCGGCCGCGCCGTAATGACGATTGCACCGCTGCCGGGGGCCGTGACGGAAAGATTCGCCTGGCTGCTGTCAACCGAACCGCCGGTGCTTGAGACGCGGACCACATATGCCGCGATGTCCGCGATCTGGGCCGAGGCAATCGTGTAAGTCGAGCCGGTCGCCCCCGCGATGGGAGAACCGCTGCGCAGCCACTGGAAGGTGAGATTCGTGCCGGTGGCGACGACGCCAAAGCTTACCGCCTGCCCAACACTGACCTCTTGGTCGAAGGGGTGGATGGAGATGACCGGAATCGGCGCGGTGCTCGCCGGCTGGCCCCGGCGGATAAGATTGTTCGACGTGTCGGCCACGTAGACCGTGGTGCCGTCGACGACGATACCAAGGGGCTCGTAGAACCGCGCCGCCGCGCCCACACTGTTGACCTCGCCAACGATTCCCGCCGCGCCGGCAATCGTCGAAACGACGCCACCAGCAGTAATATTGCGCAGCGTGCTGTTACCGTAGTCGGCCACGAAAAGATTCCCGCTGGCATCAACCGCGACCCCGCGCGGCTGGCTAAAACGCGCGACTGATACCGCGCCGTCGGTCGCGCCGGGGGAGCCGGTTCCCGAGACCGTCGTCACTGCACCCGCCGCCGTGATCTTGCGGATGGCGTGGTTGCCGCTGTCGGCCACGTAAACGTTGCCGCTCGCATCGGCGGCAATACCAAACGGCGAGGCGAACCGTGCGGCCCCGCCCGTGCCGTTGGTGAAACCGGACTGCCCGGCAGTGCCGGCGAGCGTGCTGACCACCCCGGCCGGAGTGATTTTGCGAATCGTGTGGTTGCCCGAATCAGCGACGTAGAGATTGTCGGAAGAGTCGACCGCAACGCCGAAAGGCAGGAGGAAGCGCGCCGCCGATCCAGCACCATCAGTCGCGCCTACTTGCAGCGCCGCCCCGGCAAACGTGGTCACCACGCCGCCAGGCGTGATTTTTCGAATGGTTTGGTTGTTCGCCTCCGAGATGAAGACGTTGCCCGCGCTGTCCACCGCGATGCCGACCGGGAAATTAAACCGCGCCGCCGCGCCCGTGCCATCCGCCGTGCCCGGCGATTTCGCGGTGCCCGCAAGAGTCGAGACGACGCGGCCGGGCGTGATCTTGCGGATCGTGTGGTTCAGCGAGTCGGCGACGTAGATGTTCTTCCCCGCATCGATCGCGACCCCGTAGGGATTGTTGAATGACCCGGGGGTGCCGTCGGCGCCGCTGACATTGTTGGCGGCACCGGCAAACGTCGTAATCGAGTAATCCTCCGCACGAAGCGAACTGACGCTGAGGACGGCGAGGCTAAGGAGCAGGCGGGAACGAGTGGGCTTCATCATGAAAAAAGAGAGTGAGGCTGCGCTGAACCGAATTGGGCGGATTTGTTCCGCGGCATCGTTTGAATCAGCAAAGTGGCGGCAAACTTCATAGGCAGCGGAGTTGGGAAACCCGAGTCAAAATTCCGCGCGGCATTATTTTTTTGCCCGCCGGTCCGCGCGAGCGCGCAGCCAGTCGCTCACTCTGGCGCGGGGCCAAGTGGTAAGGATTTGCTCGGCCCGAAGCCCGCCCTTGCGCGCGGCATTTACTCCGGCGCGCACATGGCGGAGCCCGTCAGTATCGTGCGCGTCGGGATTGATCGCGCAAAGTAGCCCGCGCTCCGCCGCTTTGTGCCAAAGGCGCCAGTCGAGGTCCAGCCGCCACGGGCTCGCGTTGAGCTCGATGATGACACCACAGGCAATCGCCGCATCGATCACCTTGGCGAGATCGACCCGGTAACTTTCTCGGCGCAGAAGCAGCCGGCCGGTCGCGTGGCCGAGCATCGTGGTGCAGGGGTGCTCGATCGCGCGGATGATCCGGGCGGTCATCGTCGCCTCGTCCTGCGCGAAGGCGTTGTGCACGGAGACCACCGTGTAGTCTAACTGGGCGAGCAAACCGGCGTCGAAATCGAGCCGGCCATCGGCAAGGATGTCGACCTCGGATCCGGCAAAGACGTGCGTCTGGAATTTCTTCGAGGCGTTGAGCGCGTGAATCTCCTCAATCTGCTTAAGCAGTCGCTCCTCACTCAGTCCGTTGGCCTGAAAGCTCGCCTTCGAGTGATCCGCGATGCCGAGGTATTCCCAGCCCAGCCCAGCGGCGGCCGCCGTCATTTCCGCGAGGGTGTTGCGACCGTCGGAGGCCGTGGTGTGGTTGTGAAACGCCCCGCGCAGATCCGCGAGTTCGACCAGCTTCGGCAACTCGCTCCGCTCGGCCGCCTCGATCTCGCCGAGGCCCTCGCGTAGCTCCGGCGGGATAAAGTGCAGCCCGAGCGCAGAAAAAAGCTGGGCCTCGTTTTCCACTTTCTCGCTTTTCCGATTTTCCGCTTTCTCCTTCGCCGTCCCCTCGCCTTCTGCCGGGACGAGACCCCACTCGCTCAGGCTGAGCCCACGCGCCAGCGCCCGCTGTCGCATCTGGACATTGTGATCCTTCGAGCCGGTGAAATGATGCAGCGCGAAAACAAACTGTTCGTCGGGCACGATGCGCAGGTCCGCTTGAAGTCCGCTCTCGAAGCGCACGCTGGCCTTCGTCTCTCCCTTGGCGGTGACCTCTTTCACCTGGGGCATCGCGACAAACCAATCGACCACGGGCGCAACTTCCGTCGCGGACACCAAGAAATCCAAATCGCCCACCGTCTCCATTCCGCGCCGGAGACTGCCCGCCGCTTCGGCGCGGCGCACCGCCTTGAGGCCGCGCAAGCCGGTCACAATCGGTTCGGCGATCTCCCAGGCTCCCCACCACAGGTGACGCTTGCCGTAGGCCTCGCGGTTCTTGATCCCGACGAGAATTTTTTCCTGCGTCTTCTCACCAAAGCCCTCAAGCGCGGCGACGCGCCCGTCGTGGCACGCCGCCGAAAGCGCGGCGATGCTCGCGACGCCGAGTTGTTCGTGCAGCGCGCGGATTTTCTTCGGGCCCAGGCCGGGGATCTGTAGCATCTCCGTCAACCCCGGCTCGACCGTCGCCTTTAAATTCTCAAAAAACTCCAGTCGTCCCGTCGTGTGCAACTCGGTGATTTTCTGGACGAGGGCGTCGCCAAAACCTTTAATCGTCCCGAGCTTTTCCTCCGCGATCAAGCGAGCGAGTTCCGTCTCCTCAATCGCCTCAAGCGCGCGCGCGCCGGTCTGGTAGGCGCGGACCTTGAACGGATTCTCGCCCTTCAGCTCAAGCAGCGTCCCGATTTCGGTAAGCACGTCGGCAATTTCGTTTTTGGTCACAACAAAGAATTGCCCGGGGAGGCGGTGGAATACACGGAAAATTTTATGCACGATTAAAGTAGGGCGGGTCTTTGACCCGCCTTTTCGCGCGTTAAGTTTTCGAGTGCGGATCAGCGCCCCCACCCTACCTCTGAATGCTCGCCCGCAGCGCCGCGCGGTTCACCTTCCCTTGTGCATTCCGCGGCCAGTTGGCGACTGGGACAAAACGCTTCGGTCGCTCATGCGCGGCGAGTTCAACCGCCGCCCGAACGAAATTCGGCTCGCGCGCCGCCGGCGGATAGCACGCCACTACGACCTCGCCCCATTCGGCATCGGGCAGACCGATCACCGCGACATCTAAAAACTCCCCGCTCGCGCGGAGCGCCGCCTCCACCCG
>JBDSGI010000520.1:0-7850 GCA_039919035.1 Opitutaceae bacterium | reverse complement strand
GGTCGCGGACACCGCGACGCTGGCGCATGCGCTCGGTGTGAATGCGGATTTGATCCTTGAGTGCCGCCACATCCGGCACCGCGCGGAGCACGGTCTGAGGGGTGCTGCGGTCGGCGGTGGCAAGCACAACATGGCCGCAGCCGACGAGGCGCAGCCAGAAGGGCTCAACGACCGAGTAGTCGCGCACGCGGTAGAGTTCGAGTTCGTTGGTGCGCTTCGAGAACAACCCGGTCGTGACCTTAAGGCGTTCGGAGGTGAGTTCGTAGCGTTGCGAACTCGTCGCGATCCAGCGGCACACCGCCCACACGAAGGGAATCGCGAGGCCGACCAGGATGAGCGGTTGCCGGGGAGAGAGCAGGAAATACCCGGCGACAAACATCGCGGAGAGGACCAAGCACAGGAAATAGGTGCCGAGATTCGTCCACTGCGATGGCGTGCCGCGCCAAAGAAGTGTTTCCTGCGGATCGGAACTGGAGGTGGACGTGGTGTTCATGGGGAGGCCGATTTTTTCGTGAGGGATCGTTGGAAGTTAAACAACCCTTGGGGACGCACAAGCATCAGCACGATGAGGAGGAGCGAGTAAATGATCATCCGGTATTCCGCAATCGGACGGAGCAATTCCGGCAGAAGCGTCAGCAGGACGGCGGCGAGCACGACGCCGAGGGTGTTACCCATGCCGCCGAGGATGACCATTACGACGATTTCGATGCTCCTCGTGAAGTCGAAGCCGGTGGGCGTGATCGTGAGCTTGAAGTGGCCGTAGAGACCGCCCGCGATGCCGGCGAAGAACGCGCCGATGACGAAGGCGACGATTTTGTAGCGGGTGGTGTCGAGCCCAACGGCTTCGCTGGCGATCTCGTCGTCGTGGGTGGCGAGGAAGCCGCGTCCGTAGGTTGAATTTACGAGGCACGTGACGACGAAGATCGTGATGGCGACAAAGGAGAGGACCCAGAAGATGGTCGTGTAGGCCGGAATGCCATTGAGCCCGAGCGCGCCGCCGAATTTTTCGACGTTCTGGAAAATGACGCGGATGATTTCGCCGAAGCCAAGGGTGACGAGCGCAAGGTAGTCGCCCTTGAGGCGAAGCGACGGCACGCCGACGAGCAGACCGGCAAAGGCGGCGCACACGCCGCCGGCCAAAAGCGCGGCGACAAAAAAGCCGCCCTGCTGGAGGAAATTTCCTCCAGCCGCGCCGATAAATTTGGGCGTCACGAACAGGCTGACGGCGGCGGAAAAATAGGCGCCGACCGACATGAAGCCGGCGTGACCGAGCGAGAACTGACCCGTATGGCCGTTCACCAAGTTCAGCGACACCGCGAGGATGATGTTGATCCCGATCCCGATCAGCACGTCGAGAAAGTAGGGATCGATGCTGCTGGAAAATTGAGAAATGCCGAAAGCGGCGAGCAGCGCGACGGCGAGGGCGAGGTGCGGCCTGGGCATGGCTCAGACTTTCTCCGTCGTGAACCGGCCGAGCAGTCCGGCGGGCCGGAAAAGCAAAATGATAATGAGAATCGCAAACGCGATCGCGTCCTTGTAGGTGGACCACTGGCTGCCGTTCACGTAGGTCTCGACGGTGCCGAGCAGCAGACCGCCTAGGGCCGCGCCGGGGATGTTGCCGATACCGCCGAGGATGGCAGCGACGAAGGCCTTGAGGCCCGGCATCACGCCCATGAGCGGATCGATGGAGGGATAGTTGAGCGCGTAGAGAATGCCGCCGGCGCCGGCTAGGGCGGAGCCGAGACCGAAGGTGAACGAAATCACGACGTCGTTGTTCACGCCGACGAGCTGCGCGGCCTTGGGGTTGAGCGAGACGGCGCGCATCGCGGTGCCCATTTTGGTGCGATGCACAATGAACTGGAGCGCGATCATCAGCAGCACCGCAATCACGATGACGGCGACCTGGTTGCTGGAGATGGTGAGCGACGCGAATTGGAAATTCGTCGTCGGGAAAACTTGGGGAAACGTTCGCGGCGCGGCACCGAAGAAAACCTGGCCGGTGTATTCGAGCAGGAGGGAAACGCCGATGGCGGTGATGAGGACGTTGAGCGTGGGGCCGCCGCGCAGGGGCCGATAAGCCAGCCGCTCAATCGTCATCCCGAGCACGGCGCAACCCAGCATGGCGGCGAGCAAGACGATCATGCCGCCCCACAGCGTGCCCTCCGGCACTAGCTTCCCGGCGTAGTAGCCGATAAAGGCGCCGACCATGAACACGTCGGAGTGCGCGAAATTGATGAAGCGCAGGACGCCGTAAACCATCGTGTAGCCGAGCGCGATGAGCGCGTAGATGGCGCCGAGGGAAAGGCCGTTGAGGAGCTGTTGGAGGAATTCGCTCAGTGGAGTTGAGAGTTGAGGGTTGAGAGTTGAGGGATCGAACCGGCGGTTGTCACTCTCCGAGGGAGCGGAGGCCACTGAGCATGTGGCTGATTTCTTAGGCGTCGGCGTAGAGCTTTTGGTGGGCCGCCACGTCGATAACACCTTTGGTGCGGACGATGGTGGCTGGGGTCACGAACCCGGAGAGGGAGTTGGTGGCATAACCTCGCGTTTCTCAAAATTGAATATGGGTAGGTTCGAACTCGCTCAACGCTTAGCCCTCAACTCTCCACTGCGCCGCGGCATCGCCGCGCGCTACGGCGCCACCGCGTCGACGAACTGCAGTTCCCCGTTTTTGATCGTGAGGATGACAGCGGGTTTTGCTGAATTTCGCTGCGGGTCCATGGTGGTCCGGCCGGTGACACCCGGAAAATCCTTGGTGGCGGCGAGCGCGGCGCGGACTTTTGGCCCGTCAGTCGTGCCGGCGCGGCGCATGGCGTCGGCGCAGAGCATCATCGCGTCGTAGCCTAGCGCGGCGACGCCTTCGGGGTTTTCGTTTTTCCAGCGGGCACGGTATTTTTGGACGAAGGCTTTGACTTCGGGCGCCTCGTTGTGGGCGGAATAGTGCGTGGAGTAGTAGGTGCCCTCGACGGCCTTGCCGCCGAGCTCGGTAAGTTGCGGCGCCTCCCAACCGTCGCCGCCGATGATGGGCACGGTGAGGCCGAGCGCCCGCGCTTGGATGCAGATGAGCGCGGCCTCGGTGTAGTAGCCGGTCGCGGCAATCACGTCGGGTTTCAGTGCGCGAATGGCCGTGAGCTGGGCGTTGAAGTCCTTGTCGCCTTCCGCGTATTTTTGTTCGCCCACGATTTCGCCGCCGAGGCCGGTGAACGTGCCGCGAAACACGTTGGAGAGTCCGACGCTGTAGGGCGCGGAGGCCGACGTGAGCAGCGCGACGCGCCGGGCCTTGAGCTTAGCGTGCGCGAACTTGGCGAGGACCGCCCCCTGAAACGGATCGATGAAGCAGATGCGGAAAATGTAGTCGCCTATTTCGGTGACCTTCGGGTTGGTCGACGAAATTGCCATCATCGGGATGCTGGCGTTCTGGCAAATGGGCGCGGCTTCGAGGGAGTTGGTCGAAGGGTTGCCGCCCAGAATGGCCACGACCTTGTCGCGCGAAATCAGTTTTTTCACCGCCGTCGCGGACTCGCCGGACTTGGACTGCACGTCCTCGACCAGATACTCGAGCTTGTGGCCGAGGATGCCGCCCGCTGCGTTGAGTTCCTCGACGGCGATGAGGATGCCCTTGCGGCTCGCGACGCCGAACGCCGCATCCTTCCCGGTGAGCGAGGCGTAGTGGCCGATCTTGATGGTGTCTTCCTGGCGCGCGCAGGAGGCGAGGAAAAGGGCGCCGAGCATGCCGAGTGCGGCGGCGAGAAGGATTTTCCCCGTGCGAGCGCGGATTGGGTGACTCACGGGGCGACGGTTTTGTGGAACGCGAGTTTGCCGCCTTTGATTGCGATGATGGTGGCGGGTTTGGTCGCGTTGCGGTCCTTGTCGATGGTCGTCACGCCGCTGGCGCCGGCGAAATCTTTGGTGGCGGCGAGGGCGTCGCGGAGCTTGGGGCCGTCGGTCGTGCCCGCGCGCTTGAGGGCGTCGGCGAGGACGTAGACGGCGTCGTAGCCGAGCGCGGAAAAAGCGCCGGGAATCTCGCCGCCCCAGCGCGCTTTGTATTTGGTGACGAACTTGCCGACGGCGGGATCGGTGTTCTCGGGTGAGAAGTGCGTCGAGTAGTAGCAGCCGTTGAGCGCGTCGCCCGCGATCTTGAGCAATTGCTCGTCTTCCCAACCGTCGCCGCCGATGAACGGAACCGAGATGCCGAGGTCGCGGGCTTGGCGCACGATGAGCGCGGATTCCGTGTAATAGCCGGGCACGAAGACGGCATCGACGCCGGCGGCTTTCACGGCGGTGAGTTGGGCGCGAAAATCCTTGTCGCCCTCGGAGTATTTTTGCTCAAGCGCGATCGCGCCGCCGGCTTGGGTGAAGGTTTCAGTGAAAAATTTCGCGAGTCCCACGCTGTAGGCGCTGGAGACGCTGGAGAGGATGGCGACGCGCTTGGCCTTCAAATCGGCGAGAGCAAACTTCGCCATCACGGTGCCCTGAAACGGATCGATAAAGCAGACGCGGAAGATGTAGTCGCCCGTTTCAGTGACTTTGGGATTGGTCGCGGCGGGCGCGATCATCGGGACCTTCGCCGCTTGCGCGATGGGCGCGGCCTCGAGTGAGCGGCCCGAGGCGACCTCACCGATCAGCGCGATTACCTTTTCGCGGGAGAGGAGTTTCTTCACGGCCGTGGCGCTTTCGCCGGCCTTCGTCTGATTGTCCTCGTAGGCGAGTTCGAGTTTCTTGCCGAGCACGCCGCCGGCAACGTTGATTTCCTCGACGGCGAGGACGACCCCGTGGTGCGAGGTCTGGCCGAAGCCGGCTTCCTTGCCGGTGAGCGAGGCGTATTCGCCGATTTTGATGGCGTCGCTTTGCTTGGCGCAGGAAGCGAAGAGCAATAGGCCGGCCGCGATGAGGGGGAGATGGAATCGTTTCATTTAATAAGAGTTTAGTTGTTCTGGCGCTCAGGGCGCGATGCTTTCCACAAAGACGAACTTGCCGTTCTTCACCGTGAGCACGACGGCGGATTTGGTGGGGTTGCGCTGATCGTCGAGGGTGATGGTGCCGGTGACGCCAGGAAAATTCTTCGTGACCGCGAGGGCGTCGCGGAGCTTGGCCGGCTCGGTCGTGCCGGCGCGCTTGAGGGCGTCGACGAGCATCATGACGGAATCGTAGCCGAGGCCGTTGAGCGTATCGGAGGCATCACCCCAGCGCTGGCGAAAGAGAGTATTGAACTTTACGACCGCCGGATCGCTGTTTTCCGGCGAGTAGTGCGTGGCGAAAAACGTGCCCTCGACGGCCTTGCCTCCGATCGAGACGAGTTCGGGCGACTCCCAGCCATCGGCCCCGAAAATGGGCACCTTGATTCCGAGATCCTGCGCCTGTTTGCAGATCAGCGCCGCCTCGGCGTAGTAGCCGGGGACGAAGAGACCTTCGACCTGCGCCGCCTTGATCGCGGTGAGCTGGGCGCGGAAGTCCTTGTCGCCTTCGGAAAATTTTTGCTCGAGGGCCACGACGCCGCCGTCGGCGGCGAAGCGCTCCTTGAAATATTTTGCGAGGCCCACGCTGTAAGCGGACGAGGCTGACGTGAGCAGCGCGACGCGGCGGACCTTGAGGGAGTTCTTCGCGAACTTCGCCATCACGGTGCCCTGAAACGGATCGATGAAGCAGACGCGGAAGATGTAGTCGCCCTTGGCCGTAACCTCGGGGCTCGTGGACGATGGCGTGATCATCGGGATGCCGGCGGCCTGGCAGATCGGGGCGGCTTCGAGCGAGCGGCTGGAGGCGACTTCGCCGAGCACGGCGATCACTTTGTCGCGGGAGATGAACTTCTTCACGATGGTCGCAGACTCGCCGGCCTTCGATTGGTTGTCCTCGCTGAGGAGTTCCAGTTTTTTGCCCAGCACGCCGCCGGCCGCATTAACTTCGTCGATGGCCAGTAGCGTGCCCTTGTGCGACGCCTGCCCATAGGTCGCCTCTTTGCCGGTCATCGAGGCGAATTCGCCGATTCGGAGCGTGTCGGCCTGCTTGGCGCAAGAGGCGAGTAGGACCGCCGTGAGGGCGAGAGCGAGGCGGAGGGCCGGACGGCGCGGTTGAGTCATGGGACGGAAACGAGGCGCGGAGCCAACGCCACTGATCCCACGTTTTCAATCAAACTGTTTCGGCGGTTTCGCGCGGGGATTGCGAGAAGGTATCGGGGCGGCACGGTTTTCTGCGTTTGGGCTTTCCGTGGGCGGAAGTCGATCGTTTCATCGCCGCCGTGAACACCTTCGACCGGCACTTACTGCGCGAGTGGCTGCAGATGCTTGCGCTCGTGCTGGCGGCGACCATCGGGCTGCTGCTGGTGCAGGTGCTCTATGACGATTTTAGGTCGTTGCGCGAACTCGGTGCACGTGGCTCGGTCTTTTGGCGCTACTTCGTCGTCACGGTCCCGAGCTTTCTGGCGATTGTGCTGCCGTTTGCGCTGCTCGTCTCGCTGCTCTATACGCTCGGAAAACTTCACCGGGCCAACGAAATCACAGCGATGCGGGCGGCGGGCGTGGGCTTCGCCCGGCTCACGGCGCCAATCTGGCTGGTGGGCGTGCTGTGCTGCGGGCTGTCGTGGTGGCTCAACACCACCGTGGTGCCCTGGTCCGTTGAGGAATCGCGGGCAATGAAGGACGAGCTGGAATTTCGTAACCAGACCTCGAAGGCGCTGCCCGCCGACCGAATCGGCGCGATCAGCAGCGTCGCCTTCGACAACCCGCTGGAGCGGCGGATGTGGTTTCTCAACCGCTTCAGCAAATCCACGCGCCACGGCTACGGGGTGTCGGTCTCCGAACTCGACGCCACGCGGCGCGAGACCTCGCGACTGACGGCCGCGGAGGCGTGGTTCGACCCGGCGCGCAATGGCTGGATGTTCAAGAATGGGCGCGCGCTCACGTTTGCGCCCGAGACGGGCGAGCTGACGGCATCAAAGCCTTTCGCGGAACAGTTTGAAGCGCGTTACCGCGAGGACCCGGATTTGATGTTGCTCGTCGATCGCAAGCCCACGTCGCTCTCGTTGTGGGAACTTCGCGACCTGATCGGGCAGCTGGAGTCGGAGCACAGCCCGAAGTTGGCGAGTTACGCCGTGCGTTACTACGGTCTGATCGCTGACATGGTCGGTCCGCTGGTGGTGATCGCGATTGCGATTCCGTTTGCGATCGCGGGGGTGCGGGTAAATCCCGCCGTGGGCGTGTCCAAGTCCATCGGGCTGTTCTTTCTCTATTACATCTTCCTCAACGCGGCGACTGCGCTGGCGACCAAAGGCGTGTTGGAGCCCGAGGTGGCTGCCTGGCTGCCGCATGCGGGGATGGGGATGCTGGCGGTGTGGTTTTTTGCGCGGCTGAGGTAGGCGGTTTTGGGCTTGGGAAAATAATTGAATAGCGGTTTGCCGGGTGGCGTCTCAGAGGCGCAATGAAAACACTCGTTCTCACAGTATCGCTCGCGGTGGCCGGGATCGCTCCCGCCCATGCGCAGATTTTTCGTTCGTCGGTAGGTGGCGGCGCGGCCGTCGGTGCCGTGGCCGGCAGCCTGATTGGCGGTCACAATGGCGATCGCTGGGCCCAGGGCGCCGTGATTGGCGCCGTGGCCGGGGCGCTGATCGGCGCCGCGGTGGCGCCGGAACAGCGGGTTTACGCGCCGCGGCCGGTTTACCAATCGCCGCCGCCGACGGTCTATGGTCAGCAGGTGTATGGTTATCCGACGACCACGGTGCCCAATGTGGTCGTCGTTCCCAATGCGCCGACGATCTACGAGCAAGCGCCCGCGCAAGTCGTGTCGGCTCCGCCGCAAGTGGTCTATGTCGAAAGCGCCCCGCGCGTCGTGTATGTGCCGGCGCCTGCTCCCCGGGTGGT
>JBDSGI010000519.1:0-2948 GCA_039919035.1 Opitutaceae bacterium | reverse complement strand
ACCCGGTAGCGTTCATCGATTGGAAATGTCTTCGTCGCATGGTAAACCAATAGCACTGCCTCATGGGCCTTTTGCCACACGATAAGGTTTCTCCAGGTCTCATGGTCGTTGCCCGCCATGCTTACTCCTCTTGTTCCTCTATACCCCTCTTACACCGCTTGCCGCTGCCACCGCGCGAGGTCGCGGGCGATGGCTTCGTGGACCTCGGTCATGCGGATTCCGACGGAGGCGAGCTTGGCGGAGCTCATCACGCAGTTGGAGCGCGGGGTCTTGGCGGCCTTTTTCATGAACTCCGTCTCGTCCTTAAAGAAGACGTATTCCTTGGGGCAGACGCCGCTCTTCAGGATGAGATCGACGACCTCGTGGGTGGTGACGTGGCCGGGGTTGGTGACGTTGTAGGTGCCGAAGGGCACACGCTTTTCCCAGCAGGCAAAGGTGGCGGTGACGAATTCCTCCAGCTGCGAGACGGAATTCTCGGCAGCGAGGAGCGTCTGGTAGCGCATTAGCTTGGTGAGGTAGTTGCGCGGGCTCTCGTGCTGATCGAAGGGGATGCGCAGGCGCCAGAGGTAGAGGTTGGATTTGCCGGCGAGCACCTCTTCGCCGAGCGCCTTGGTGCCGCTGTAGAACGAGCAATTGTCCGTGCGGAAACTGAAATTGGGTGTGTCCGCTTCCGTGAACCCGGTGCCGTCGGGCCGCGCGCCGGTATAGATGCAGCCGGAGGAAACGTGGCCCCACGGCACGCCGGCGGCGGCGCAGGCGTCGGCGATGATGCCGGGGAGGACAGCGTTGCCAAAAAGGCACGCGTGCTTGTCGAGCTCGCAGGCGTCGACGTTTGGTTTGCCCGTGTAGCCAGCGGCGTTGATGAGAAACGTCGGCTGATCGCGCAGGAGCGCGGTGCGGAGCGTGTCGCCGTGCGTGTAGTCGAGGTCGGCGCGGCGGATGTTGCGAAATGGGATGCCCTTGCGGGTGAGCAGGGCCTGATATGCGGCGCCGACGTAGCCGGAGCCTCCGAGCAAATAGATCATGGGAAGGCGGGAGGGAAACGGACGGCGGGCGGATGAACAAGGGTTTTTCGGCACGGGTTTTGCGCAGCCGTCGGGCGCGTCCATATCATGCACCGCCGCCTTCCATAACCCTACTTCCGGCGATAATCGCCGCGGCTGAAATATTTTTCCAGCCACACGTAAGCGCAGATGAAAAAATAGCGGCTGCCCATTTCCTTAATCTTGAGCTTCGCGACGCCAAATTTCCGGTTGCGCCACGAGATTGGGGTGATGGCAAATGAGTAGCCGCGCACGATGGCTTTGAGCGGCAGCTCGACCGTGAGGTTGAAATGCGGTGCGAGAAACGGCCGGCAGCCCTCGATGACCGTGCGCCGGTAGGCCTTGAACGCGTTGGTCGTATCGTTGAGGGGAATGTTGAAGCCGACGCGCACGAGGAAATTGGCGATCCGGTTCACGAAGAGCTTCACGCGCGGGTAGTCGATTACCTCGCCACCTTCGACGAAACGGCTGCCAAACGCGCAATCGTAACCCTCGTTGAGCAGCCGCCAGTAGCGCGCGGCGTCGGCGGGCGAATCCGAGGCATCGGCCATCATAATGACGACGGCGTCGCCGCGGCTGTGCTCCATGCCCCAAGTCACGGCGCGGCCGAAGCCGTGCGTGCTGCTGGCGTTTTGCGTGGGGGCGAGGGTGGGGAACTTCGCCTGGAGTTCTTGCAACACCGCCCACGTGCGGTCCCGGCTGGCGTCGTCGACGACCACGATTTCATGCGGGATGCCCTCGGCGGTGAAGGTATCGAAGATGTCCTGCAGCGTCGACGGCAGCGACTCCTCTTCGTCGCGCGCGGGGATGACGACGGAAAACAGCTTTAGCGGCGCACCGGGAACCGGCGAGGGCGACTCGTTCATCGTCAGATCGGGGCGGAGAGCTCGAGCCACGCCGGGTTCGCCCGGGCGTGGGTCGCGATTTCCGCGAGGATGGCGGGCGTCGCGGTTGCAGGCCGCCACTGCCACAGGCGCGCGGCCTTCGCGGAATCGAGCACCATCCACGGAATGTCGAACGGCCGCGGCGTGGCGTCGGCGCCGACGGTGTGCGGGCCGAGATTCGCCGCGCACCATTCGCTCAGCTGCCGCAGTGACATCGCGGACGCCGCGCTGCCCGAGAAATTCGCGACGCGATCCGGCACGGCGAGCTTGGGTGCGCGCAGTTGTTGCAACAACACCGGCACGAGGTCGCGCGGGTGCAGGCAGTCGCGGACTTGGTGGCCGTGGCCGCCGAAGCCGATGTAGTTCAGCGGACGCTGCCGCAGCCAGGCGTTGATCCAGTAAGCGAAGATGCCCTGATCGGCGCGGCCGAACTGGCCCGCGCCCGCGAGCACACCGCAGCGGTTGATGAAGACGGGCAGCCCAAAGGTCTCGCCGTATTCGAGCGCGAGCGCCTCGCTCGCGAGCTTGGTCGCGCCGTAGAGCGAGACGGGCGCCTGCGTGGAAAATGTCTCCGCCACGCCCGCCGCGCTTACGCCGAAGGGGAGACTGGCGCCGCTAGCGGAAAGGCGAAACGCATTGTCATGCACCTCGGTCGGCAGCGCGGCGAGTGGCGCGATGGCATAGACCCGGCTCGTGCTGAGCAGCGTGAAGCCGGCGCGGTGCTGCTTGCAGAACTCCAGCAGGTTCACCGTGCCGCCGAGGTTGTGCTCCACGAGTTGGCGCGAACTCGTGCGGCCATCGACGCCCGCGAGCACACTCGGATTCGCCGCCGCATCGATCACCCAGTCGGCTGCTGGCAGGGTCTCAAGATCGCTCGGTGCGCGGAGGTCACCGTGAAAAAGCTTCACGCCCCACTGCTTTAGATTGGCGCGGTTGGTCTCGCTGCCGGGCCGGATGAAGTTGTCGAAGCCCGCAATCTCGTGGCCGCCCGTCTCGGCTAGGGCGCGCGCGAGCGTGCTGC
>JBDSGI010000518.1:0-8040 GCA_039919035.1 Opitutaceae bacterium | reverse complement strand
GGGAAGAAATTCAAGCACTGCTGCGGGCGATAGCGCCCGGCGATTTCTCACGATGGCAACGATTAGCCGCCGCCGGTTCCTTGGTGCGAGTGCCGGCGCGGCGTGCGTGTTTTCCATCGGTCGGTCGCAGGCGGCGGCGCCAGTGCTGGGGCAGGGGAAATTTCGCTACCGCGTCGTGCCCGGCTGGGGCGTGCTGGACGCGGCCACGCCGGTGAAGGACTGCCACGGGATCGTCTGTGAGCGGGAGGGTCACATTATTCTCCTGACGAATCACACGGCCAACAACGTGATCGTTTACGACCGGGCCGGGCGCCTCGTGCACAAATGGGGCACGGCGTTTCCCGGCGCGCATGGGCTTTCGATCGTGGCGGAAGGCGGGCGCGAGGTGCTGTTTATCACGGACGTCGCGACGCATCGCGTGACGAAGACAACACTCGATGGCACCGTGCTCGATGAATGGCGCTGGCCGGCGAGCACCGGCAAATATGAGAAGGAGGATCAGTATCGTCCGTCGTGGACGCTGCATCTGCCGAACGGGGAATTCTTCGTGCTGGATGGTTACGGTCGCGACTACATCGCACACCATGGGGCGGACGGAAAATTTCGCGGTCAGTTCGGGGGTGCGGAGGGCGGCATCGCGCATTGGGGGCCGCATGGCGGGATGGCGGATGTGCGCGACCCGAAGAGTCCGACGCTGCTGATTGCGATGAGCGATCAGCAACATCTGCTTCGGCTTTCGCTCGACGGCCGCAAGCTCGCCCAAGTCGATCTGCCGGGCGGCAACCCGCGCCAGATTCGACTCCACGATGGATATTTCTTCGTCGCGCATCTGGCCGACAACTGGCCGAAGGACCGCGCGAGCCGCGGGTTCGTTTCCGTTTTGGACAGTGAACTTCGGGTGGTCTCGAATCTCGCGGGCTCCGCCCCGAGCTACGGGAACGACGGGAAACTTCAGCCAATGCGCAACGACGGCGGCGTCTTCACCCATCCGCACGATCTTGTCGTGGATGCGGAGGGCAGCGTCTATGTCGCCCAGTTTTCGTCGGGTGGCACTTATCCGATGAAGCTGGAGCGGGTGTAGGCGGGGGCGAAGCGGCGCGACTTACTCGGTCGCCACCGCGTCGCTGGCGAGGACGATCAGCCAGCCGCTCTTGTCGTCCAAGAACACCATGGTCGAGGCTGCGTTGCCGGGGGCCTCGACCGAGTCGGCCCGTGCGATGACGGCATCGCTGAAACGGGCGGTAAGTTCGGACGTTGGTGTCTGTTCTTGATTCTGATTGATAACGAACAAGGCGAGGGCAGCCGCGGCGGCGGCACCGAGGGGCAGCGCCAGCCAGGCGAAAGCGCTGCGCCGGGGTCGTGCCGGCTCGGAGCCGACTGCCGCACCGCCGCGAATCTGGCGGCGCACGGCGTGCCACTCGCGCTCCGCGTCGGGCACGCGGGCCCGCGCGGAGTCGTGGCGCCACGCCCCGAGGACTGCGGCGAGGTTGGCCCGGACTTGCCGGCATCCTGCGCAGTGCGCGAGATGCCCTTCGAGGGCGGCGCCCGGGATTTCTCCCGCAGCGCCGTCTTGAACGGCAAAGATCTGGGTTTGTGCCTCGTGGCAGTTCATGGCGTGAAAGGAGGAGCGTTGCTTACCGTTTAGCGATTCCAGCCGCCGCGATAGTCGCGGTTGTGGTCGGAGGCGTGGCCGCGGTTGTGCGGCGCGTAGGTGTCGGCTTCGATCCACACGCGGTCGGCTTGATAGGTAAAGTAGCCGGGTTCGCAGACCCGTTCGGTGCGACCCCAGCGGTTGCGCACGAAGACGACACGTTCTGGGACCCAGGTCTTGACTGTGACGTCTTTCCAATAACCGCGGGGAGCGACGGGAGCGTAGACGATGGTCGGGGGCGGAGCATAGGCGACCACCGGGGGAGCAGTGCGGTAACTGGGAAGGGCGATATTCACGCCGAAACTAAAGCGGGTGTCGGCGCGGGCTGCACTGGTCGCCAAGGCGGCGGCCGAAACGAGGAGGGCGAGGGCGAGGGTTTTCATGGTGGGTTTTCTCCAGTTTGGATTCGCCTCTGAGACGCAACGCACGCGCACGATATTCATTTATTCGTTGAGTGGGCCAAGCGCCGGGTCGGCCGCGCTTAGCGGGCCATGAGCAGCACGACAGGGACATCTCCGTCGCTCGCACCACGTCGGATGAGAACGGCGGGCACGCCGGGGTTGAGCGTCAGGGTCGTGCGAATGACGACCTCGGAACCGTTCATCCAAAAGACCTTCAGGCTAAGGCCCTCGCTTGGATCGTCCTCCAGTTCCAGGCGATGGTTGCCGGCAAACGTGATGGTGGAGCGTCCCTTGTTGGGGAGAGCAACGGTGCCTTCCGTCGCGTAGCGAAAAGTGTCGAACGGCAGGTTCCGGCGTAGGTCGGCTTCATAGGCGGCGAGCTTGCGGTCAACGCCACCATGCGTGTTGGAGGCGTTGATGAGTATGGCGTGGACGGACGAGACCTTCGCCCCTTTGGCGGCCTTGGGGGCGTTGGCGGCGGGTGCGACGAGAGGCAACGCGGCGGGAGCGAGCGCGAGAGTCAGGGTGAGGGTAAAGTGGATTAGTCGCATGGCTGATCTCCTAGTTTTTGCGCCAGCTGGCGGCGCGCGTGGAAAAGGCGGGACATGACGGTGCCGCGGGCGATGCCGAGGTTGGCCGCAATCTCGTCGTAGGAAAGATTCTGGATTTCGCGGAGCGCCAGCACGGCGCGATGCTTGGGCGGAAGCGAGGCAATCGCCCGTTCGAAGCGTTGGGCGCTTTCCTGCCGTTCGAGGTCTTGGCGCGGATCGTTAGGGTCGGCGGCCTCCGGCGCGGCCGCCACCCGATTGGCGGTGCCGCCGTCGTCATCCGTGTCGGATGCAAAGGGAATGAAGCGGCTGAACCAACGCTTTCGCGAGCGGAGTTGGTCGATGGTGCGGCGGGTGGCAATGGGGTGAAGCCAGGTGGAAAACTTCGCGTCGCCCCGAAACGTTCCGATATTTTTCCACACCGTGAGCCAGATCTCCTGGCAGACGTCACGCGCGCCGTGCTCGTCCCGCAGCATGGAGTTAACGAGGCGAAATACGGGCTCATAATGATTCCGCATGAGAATGCCGAACGCCTCCTCGTCACCCGACTGCGCGCGCACGACGAGCGCACGCTCGGCCTCGGGAGTGATTTCAACGACGTCAGCCACGGAGGTTGCGGTAGTAAAAAAGAGAGATTGGCGGGTGCGGCCCACATCGAGATGTGAGACGCGTGGGGGTCACCGGGTATTCATCGGCGGTGGGCCCGGCGGGAGGGCGGACGTTTGCTGCTTGGCGGGAAGGGCATTCGGGCTTTGCTGAACCTCAGGATGTTCACGGGTATCATCGAAGAAACAGGCAAGGTGCTCGCGTTCGAGCCGAAAGCGGAGGCGTGGAGCCTCGCGATTACGGCGCGGGCGGCACTCGCGGACCTGACGCTAGGTGACAGCATTGCGGTGAACGGGTGCTGTCTGACCGCCGCCGGCCACGATGCGGCGTCGATTCGCTTCGATGTGCTGGAGGAGACGCGCCGCCTCACGAATTTTTCCACGCTGCGGTCCGGCGCCAAGGTCAACCTGGAGCGGAGTCTGCGCTTCGGCGGCAAAGTCGGCGGCCATTTCGTCACCGGCCACATCGACACGATGGGCCGGATCGAGACCTTTGAGTCGCGAGGCAAAGACCACTACCTGCGCGTGGTCGTTGGCCAGGAACGGATGCGCCTGGTTGTGCCGAAGGGCAGCATTGCGATCGACGGCATCTCGCTCACGGTGGCGGAAGTGAGCGAGGCGGCCTTCGCGGTCTGGCTAATCCCGCACACCCTGGCGGTGACGAATTTCGGTGAGAAGCGCCAAGGCGATCAGGTGAACTTGGAGTTCGACCTCCTCGGCAAGCATGTGGAGAAGCTCCTCGCCGCCCGCGCCAGCTAATACCCCATGCGCCACTCCCTCAACGCTCTCACGGACGAATTGCGCCGGCTTCGGGCTGCGGGCGTGAAAAACATCGCCGTATCGGATGAGTCCATCGCCCAGTTACGGCGGGTGATTGCGGCCCGCGCGCCGGCTGTCGACCCCGCGGTGAGCGAAGTGGCGTCCGCGCCGGTCAACTCGGAGCCGCGCCCGGCCCGCGCCGCGCTGGCGGTCAAGACGGTCGCGCTGCCGGGCACGGCGCAGCCTGAGCTTCCGCCTCCGCCGGTCGTGCAGTTGCCCGCCGGCGACAAGGCGCAACGCTGGGCGGCGCTGCTCGACTTGGTGACAGCCGATCCCGTTTGCCGCGCGAATGTGCGACCCGGGAAAAAAGTCGTGCTCGGTGTCGGCTCGGTTGACGCCGCAATCATGTTTGTGGGCGAGGCACCGGGCGCGGAGGAGGAAATTCAAGGTGAACCCTTTGTCGGGCCGGCGGGCCATTTGCTGACCAAGATGATTCAGGGAATGGGGCTGAAGCGCAGCGAGGTTTACATCGGAAACATCATGAACTGGCGGCCGCAGATGCCGACGGTCGAGGGCCGTGAGCAGATCGGCAACCGGCCGCCTTCCGAGGCGGAGATGCGCTATTGCCTGCCCTACCTGCGCGCGCAAATCGAGGTCGTGAACCCGGCGTTGCTCGTGGCGCTCGGCTCGACGGCCGCGCAAGGATTGCTTGGCGTTGGATCGTTCAAGGCGCTGGGCGAGATTCGCGGGCAATGGCGCGAGTTCGGCGGCAAGCCGCTGATGGTGACCTACCATCCCAGCTACATTCTGCGCAACCAGTCCAACCGCTCGAAGCGGATGATCTGGGAAGATCTGCTGAAGGTCATGGAGCGTGCGGCGCTGCCAGTTTCGGAGAAGCAGCGTGGTTTCTTTTTGGAGAAATGAAACGCATGATCCGTGTCCTGGCTGTCGCTGGCTCGATTGTTTTGGCCGCGGTCGGGGCGGCGGCGGAGTCGCCGTTCGATTTCGCCGCTCTGCGGGCCCGCGCTCAGGCGCTGGCAGCACAACCGTATGCACCGCCCCAAGGGACAGTGCCGGCTTGGATGCGTCAGCTGGATTACGACGCCTTGCGGCGAATCGAATTCCTCGGCCAAAGGTCCCTGTGGTTCGAGGAGAAGCTGCCGTTTCAAGTGCAATATCTGCACCCAGGCTACATCCTCGACAAGATGGTGCATCTCCATGAGGTGCGCGACGGCCGGGCGCGCGACATCCCATTTAGCCGCGAATATTTTAATTACCTGTCGCTGAAGCCCGGCGAGACTCCCGACACGCTCGGCTTTGCGGGTTTTCGCCTGATGTATCCCCTCGCCGGGCCGGGCGCGCGGCACAGCGAAATTGGATCGTTTGCGGGCGCGAGCTATTTTCGTTTTTTGGGTCGGGGCGCGGCCTACGGTCTCTCAGCGCGAGGCCTGGCGCTCAACACCTGGGAGCCCGAGGGCGAGGAATTCCCGGTGTTTACGGAGTTTTGGTTCGAGCATCCGGACCGTCGCGCCACGAGCATGAGTTTCTACGCACTGCTAGAAAGCGGGAGCGTGACCGGCGCATATCGGTTCACCGTAACGCCCGGCGAAGCGACCGTGGTGCAGGTAAAGGCGACCGTTTTTTGCCGGAAGAATATCAAAGTTTTCGGCATCGCTCCGCTCACCAGCATGTTTTGGCACGGTGAGAACACCAGCACGACCCGGGATTTTCGGCCGGAAGTGCACGACTCAGACGGTCTCCTGATCCACAACGGGCGCGACGAATGGATCTGGCGGCCGTTGGTAAATACCGCGGGCGTGCGCGTCTCGGCCTTCAGCGATGAAAACCCGCGCGCCTTCGGCCTGTTGCAGCGTGATCGCGATTTCGAAAACTATCAGGATCTTGAGGCGTCGTATCACGCGCGGCCGAGCGTGCTCGTCGAGCCGATCGGCCAATGGGGGCGGGGGTCGGTTCGGTTGCTCGAGGTTCCGACGACCACCGAGTTTGACGACAACATTGTGGCTTGGTGGGTGCCGGAGAAAGCCCCAGCCCCGGGGCAGCCCGTAGACTTCGAATATCGGTTGACGTGGAGCCTCGGCAAAATCGGCCCGCCGGCGGGCTTCGTGCGGGCGACCCGGCATGGCAAATCGGCGCGCTACGAGCCGGGCTTCGAGCGCTTTGTGGTCGACTTCGATGGCGAGAAACTCCGCGCCACCCGGCAGGAGTTCCAGCTGGAGCACGTGCTTACGGTCGGTGAGGGCGGGCGGTTGAATCACGCCGCCCTGCAAAAAAATGAGGTGAATGGCACGTGGCGTGTGGCTTTCACCTTGAAACCGGACGGGAGCGGCCGGCCGGTTGAACTCCGTTGTTTCCTGCGCCGGGGCGAACAAGTTCTGACCGAGACTTGGTCCTATCTTTGGCAACCGTGAGCTCGTCCGATTCCGCGCCCGGCGACTTCGCGTTATCCGGCGCCTTCCGGCCGACCACCGGCACCACTGATGAGTGGAACGCCGCCTATGTTCGGGTGGAAGACTACCTGCGCGCCCATCGCATCCACAACCGCCTGCATCAAAGCCGCCTCATCTTGCAGGTGCTGGAAAGGGCGGCGCAGCGTCATGCCGAGAATCCCACGGCAACCCCCACGGCCCTCGCGGCGCAGGAAACCGAATCGCTGATGGACCGGTGGTTCGCCGACATGCTGAACGAACGTGATCAGCCCCATGAACGCATCGCGGTGGACGGGCGCCTCGCGTTGTTGTTGTGCGACGGGGCGCGCCGCTGGCCGTATGCGTTTCTCGATCAGCGGCAGATTCCGCCGGCCTTCACCGAGGCGATGCGCACCGGCGTGATCCAGGCGGGGCCGGATCTCGCGGTCTCCAACATGGCTCCGCGCCCGATTGATCTCGGGGCGATTCCGGAGGCGGCGGGGGAGACGATGGAGCGCATCGAAAAATGGCCCATCCTGCGGACGCTGCTGTTGTGGTTGATATTTGGCGGGGCGCTGCTCGTGGTTTTTAAGATGACTCGTTAATGCGCCTCTACCTCACAGCCCGCATGGACAAACGGCGGCTCGGCCGGCGGCGCTTCCTGTTCTTCTCCGCGATCTTCGTGCTGACGAGCGTGGCGGCGTGGTTCATGGCGGACCTGCTTTGGCGAGACGGCCTGAGCGGCGTCGAGATCGCCCTGCTCACCCTGTTTGTCATCCTCTTCGCGCACGTCGCGGCGGGATTTTGCACCGCGCTCGTCGGTTATTATGTGATCAACCGGGGCGGCGACAGCTCGCGCATCACCGCGACCGTCGCCCCGGACGACGGCGCCCCGCTCGGCACGACCGCGATCGTGATGCCGGTGTTCAACGAGGATGTGAGCCGGGTGTTCGAAGGTTTGCGCGTCGTCTATCGCTCGCTCCAGGAAACCCACCGGCTCGAGCATTTTGATTTTTTTGTCTTGAGCGATTCCAACCAACCCACGCAGTGGATTCAGGAGGAAGTCGCGTGGCTTGAGCTCTGCAAGCAAGTCGGCGGATTCGGCAGAATTTTTTATCGGAAGCGCCGGCATTCGATAAACAAGAAGGCGGGCAATGTTGCGGACTTCCTCCGCCGCTGGGGCCGCCGCTACCGCTACATGATCGTGCTCGACGCCGATTCGATCATGACGGGTCGGGCGCTGGTTCAGCTGGTGCAGCTCATGGAGCGAAACCCCCAGGTTGGCATCATCCAGACTGCGCCGCGGATCGTGAACGGCGAAACGCTCTTTGCGCGCATGCAGTCGTTCGCCAGCCGGGTTTATAGTCCGCTGTTTCTGGCCGGGCTGAACTACTGGCAACAGCACGAAGGCAACTACTGGGGTCACAATGCCGTGATTCGCGTGCAGCCCTTCATCGAGCACTGTGCGCTGCCGGATCTGCCGGGCAGCGAACCCTTCGGCGGCCGCATCTTGTCGCACGATTTCGTCGAAGCCGCCTTGATGCGAAAGGCCGGGTGGGGCGTGTGGCTCGCCGGCGAGATCGACGGCACCTACGAGGAAGGTCCGCCGACCCTGATCGACTCGGCGAAACGCGATCGCCGTTGGTGCCA
>JBDSGI010000517.1:0-3664 GCA_039919035.1 Opitutaceae bacterium | reverse complement strand
CCCGGATCGGGCATGACAGTCCGCGCCCTGCCAAGCCGCAGTTGCTGGCCGGCGTCGATCAGGGTTTTCGTAATCGGGTGATTGGGGGCGTAGGCCCAGATGAGAAGATCGAGGTTGTCGGTAACGTTCTGCGGTCCGCTATCGAGGATCACGTCGTTATGCACGAGCACGCCCCAGTCGAGCAGCAGATCGTCAAGGCCGAGGTCGGTGGTGCTCATGCCATTTCCAGCGCTGAGCATTAAAATCATGCGCCCGGCGTTGGCCCCGAGGTATTGGCGCAACAGCTCCTGCTCGGCGCGCGAGTAGGCGCTTTGCGGCGCAACGGCAAAGAGGAGCGAGGCGTCGGCCGGGACCTTGCGGGTGACCGTGAGGTTAACTTCGTCGATCGCGAAATTCCTTAGCTTCAGTTGATCGCGGAGGCCGGAGAGGCCGCGCGTCGCCTCGGTGTCGCTGGGCTTCCGCTCGGAGTGACCGGTGAGAAAATAAATTTTTTGGCGAGTGGTGGAGACGACATCCAGGATCGCGGCGCTGAGGGTTTGCTCGCCGTTGAACATGTCGCGCTTCTTGTTTTTCAGCGTGTAAAGCTCGTCGAGCGTCACGACGCGACGGCGGTCGCCGGACAGCAGCACAATGAGTCCGGCTTGATCGAGACCAAGTTCCTCGGCGCGCTTCCGGTTCTGGTAAACATCGAGCGTCTCCTTGGTGATCCGGCCGGCCGGCCGATCCTCGGTGGCGTAAACGTATTCGTCGATCAGACCCTTCACCTCGGCGTTCTCCACGTCGCTCGACGTGGTCATGACGAGGTGGACCGGCC
Organism: Opitutaceae bacterium; assembly: GCA_039919035.1. Lineage (GTDB taxonomy): Bacteria > Verrucomicrobiota > Verrucomicrobiia > Opitutales > Opitutaceae > ER46. The sequence goes on along the minus strand of JBDSGI010000517.1, from coordinate 2,850 downwards.
GCTGGAGGTTTTTGATGTAGGAGAGCGATTCGGGGGAGAGGGAGAATTTCCGCTGAGCCGTGAGATCGAAACGCGATGGGTGGTTCTTTGCGACGTAGTTGAGGCCGCCAAAGAAGGTGAGAAACAGCACGGCTTGCAGCACGAGGTTCAGCGTGCGGACCCAACGGACGGCGCGAAAGGATTCGACGAGGGCCATGCGCGTTCAGCTGTGGAGCAGTTTTGTTTCGACGCTCAGGATGCTGAAGATCAGCGCGAGCACCGTGCCGCTCACGTAGAAGAGCACGTGGCGGGTATCGATCACGCCGCGGGTGAAGTCGTCGCGATGGGCGAAGACGTGGGCGTAGTCGATGATGGACTTCGCGGTTTGAAACGGTCCTTGGCTGATCCACGGCAAATCAGACAGGGCATTGCCGCCGATGATGAGGGTGCCGAGGAGCACCAGGCTAATGATGGCGGCGACGGATTGGTTGCGGGTCAGCGAGCTGGCGAAAACGCCGATGGCGACGAAGAACAACCCGGAGATCGCGATGAACAGAAAACCGCCGAGCAAGGGACCGGAGTCGAGGAACCGCGCGTCGCCGGAGAATTTTTTAAGGATGTAGAAAAATCCGCCGGTCGAGCCCCACAGCGCGGCGTAGAGCAGGTAGGCGGCGCCGAACTTGGCGAGCACGACCTCGGTGGTGGTGACCGGGGTGGTGAGGAGGGTCTCTATGGTGCCGAGCCGGCGCTCCTCCGCGAGGCACTTCATGGTAAGCAGCGGGACCATCACGCAGGCCGGCAGCCAGAAGAGTTGGAAAAACACGTTGGCCGGCGAAGCCTCCTGCGGCGTGCCGCTATACATCTCCAGAATCTGGGTGAAGATGAAGCCCATGAAGGCGAGGAACAAAGTGGCGGCAACATACGTCGCCGGGCTGACCAGCAGCATCCGAATCTCGTGACTGAGCAGGGTGGGAAAATGTTTCATGAGCCGCGGGAAACGGAGGCCGTAAAAAGATCGCGGGAAAAAATCTTGCGCGCCGGAATCACGGCGTAGACCCGTTGGCGGGCGGTTTGCTCGCTGCGGCCGCCCGGGCGGGCGGCGTGATCGAATCCCAGCTCCGGCGTGTCGCAGCGAGGAAGACATCTTCCAAGCTCGGCTGTTTGCGATTGAGCGCGCGGACCCTGAGGCCGGCAGCCACGAGGGCGGCGAGCAACGCCTCGCCGAGTTCGTCGTTGCGACTGGTGGTAAGAGTGACGTGACGAAATCCCCCGTTGTCCGGCGCGGTTTGCTCGGCCACCCGCAGCTCGGAATCGACGCCGAGGATGGCGTGCTCCAGCATTTCGATCCCGCCTGCGACATCGAGCAGGTAGGTCGAGAGACCGACAATCTCGCGACGTAAGTCCATCGGCGTGCCCTGCGCGACAACGCGGCCCTGGTTGATGATGAGCACGCGGTCGCAGGTCATCTCGATCTCGGGGAGAATGTGCGAGGAGATGATGACGGACATCCGGCCCCGCAGGCTCGCGATGAGATCGCGCACGATCAGGATTTGGTGCGGGTCGAGGCCGATGGTCGGCTCGTCCATGATGATGACGGGCGGCTCGGCGAGGATGGCCTCGGCGATGCCGACGCGCTGGCGAAAACCCTTCGAGAGCTGGCCGATAATTTTGTGGCGGACGCGTTTCAGGTCGCAGAGCTCAAGCACCTCGTCGATGCGCGGTCCGAGTTTGCGGCGCGCGACTTCCTTTAGCCGGCCGCGGAAATACAGATACTCCGAGACGCGCATGTCTTCCGGGAGCGGGTTGTTTTCGGGCATGTAGCCGATGCGGCGCTTAATCTCGTCGGGATTGGTGGCGACGGGGACGCCGCAAATGTTCACGCTGCCCGAGGTGGCCGGGAGATAGCCGGTAAGGATGCGCATGGTCGTGGATTTTCCCGCGCCATTCGGGCCGAGGAAGCCAACGATTTCGCCCTGGGCCACGGTAAAGCTGATGTCACTGACCGCAGTGACGCCGCCGTAGGTTTTCACCAAGTGCGAGGCTTCGATGGCGGGCGGTGTTTCGGTCATGCGGTCGGAGAGCAAGTGACCCTCAACGGATTAGTCGGAAGTCTCAACGTTCAACTTGGCGTTTTCTCCAGCGTGACCTCGCCGGCGCGGAAGCGCTGGGTTTTGCCCTGTTCGTCCCGCAACAGCAGCGCGCCCTCGTCGTCGAGCCCGAGGACAACGCCATGGTGTCGCCGGCCGCCCTCCAGCAGAGTGACGGTCCGGCCGCGCAGGACATCGTAGCGATGCCAAAGATCCGCGAAGGTCTTGAGATGTTCGCCTTCGGCAAAGGTGTCGTAGGCGAGCAGCACCCGGCCGACCAGTGCCGCCGCCAGCCGGTTGAGATCGAGCGGAGCACCGGTGACGTCGGCCAGCGCGACGGCGCGGCGCGCGAGATCGGCGGGCCAGCCGGAGGAGGGACTGTTCACGTTGAGCCCGAGACCAAAAATCAAGTCGCGGATTTGGTCCGAGTCGACGCGAGCCTCGGTGAGCATGCCGCCGGCCTTGCGGCCATCGAAGAGGATGTCGTTGGGCCATTTAATGCCGGGTCTCACGCCGGCGAAGTTGGCGAGTAGTTCGCAGACGTTGATTCCCATCCATAGCGTGAAAGTCGGCATCCGCTCCGGCGCCACGCGCGGGCGGAACGCAAAACTCGCGTAGAGGTTGGCGGCGGAGGCGCTGTGCCAGGCGCGGCCGAAACGCCCCCGGCCCTTCGTCTGCCGCCGGGCCAGCACGACAAACGGAGTGGGGCGGCCGGCGGAAAGCTGGCGGGCGGCCTCGTCGTTGGTGCTGTCAACCTCGTCGAGGACGAGCATCGAGAAATGTC
>JBDSGI010000516.1:0-8122 GCA_039919035.1 Opitutaceae bacterium | reverse complement strand
CGCGGCGCCATGCAAGTCGCCGTGCTAGTCGAAACGATGCGTCGCGAGGGTTTCGAACTCCTCGTCTCCCGCCCGACCGTAATTGAAAAGGTCGTCGAAGGCGTGCGCATGGAACCCTACGAGACCGTCTGGATCGAAGTGCCGGACGAGTGCGTCGGCGCTATCATGCAAAACATGGCCAACCGCAAAGGCCTGATGACAAACATGGAGAAGCACCCCCACTCCACGATGATCGAGGCCACCATCACCACCCGCGGTCTCATCGGCATGGAAATCGATGTCGTCAACGCCACCAGCGGCCGCGGCGTCCTCAGCCACTTGTTCAAGGAATACGGCCCCTACGCGGGCGAAGTGCTCACCCGCATCACCGGCACACTCATCGCCACTGAGGCGGGCGAGACCACGACCTACGCGCTACTCATGGTGCAGGAGCGCGGCAAACTCTTCGTCGGCCCGGGCGAGCAGGTTTACGAGGGCATGATTGTCGGCGAGAACCCCCGCAACGAGGACATCGCCTGCAATGCCGTCCGCGAAAAAGCGCTGACCAACTTCCGGTCCCAAGGTTCGGGCGTCGCGACGGGGCTCACCCCCGCCTCGAAGTTGTCGCTCGAGCGCGCGATCGAATACATCGCCACCGACGAATTCGTCGAGGTCACGCCGAAGAATCTGCGCCTGAGAAAGCGCATCCTCAACAACGGCGAGCGCCAAAAGGCCGCGAAGTCGGGCAAGAGCTAAATCTCTGGCCAGTGCTTCGCGTGCTTCGAGCGCGCCTAAAAAGGGTCTGTCATTCTAAGCGCAGCAAAGAATCCACTGGATCAACGCGGCTTTTTCGGAGGGGCGAATGTTCTGCTGAATTCGTCGCTTCGCTCACTGACAGAGTGTGAAACCAAGATCGTGAAGAGGCTTGCGTTAGTTTTTCTTCGCCGCCTTTGGTGCGGGCGGCGGATTCGGCGCCCCCGCTCGCAGCGTCTGCCCGAGCGCGTGGTCTTCGGGCGTGAGGCCGCGACGGTAGCCTTTAAAGGCGTAGGGCGATGGCGCATAGGGATCGACGAAGCGCACGTCGGTCGCGGCGGAAATATCTAGGCCGAAGCCCCAGAACACAGCGTTCACCACCATCCGGCGTAGACCCTCGTTCAACAAATCGGTGGCTGCGCCCATCGTGGTGCAAAAGACGCGGTTCGTGGTGCCATTCTCGTTTTGGTTTTGGCGCGTCCACGCAATGGGCATCATCGGGTCGTTGATGCCCTGTTCGATGTTGTCGGCCTTGCGCACCTTGCGCTGCGTGATGTCGGGGGCGTCGGTGGGCTTCATGCCGGCGAGCACCTCTCCGCGCACGAGAATCTTCGAGTCGGCGGTGGGGTGGGTTTCATAGACGCCCGAGTCGCCGAAAATGTCCGTCACGCCGCGCAGGATTGGGTCGCCCTCCGCGCCGGGCTCGATGATACCGCGCGTGGCGCCGCGCCGATTCGCGCCCCAGTGGCTCACCCAATTTTCCCCGAGCACGTTGCGGCCAAAATCGTTGAAGGCGGCATAGGCCGTGGTGCTTCCGGCCGGAAAGCGAAACGCGTGCGTGCTCGTGCGCAGCGCCACGATGGGCACGCCGCGCGCGACGGCATCGGCAAACAGCTTCATCGCCGCGTCCGGCCATTGCCGGAACCGCAACGCCAGCACAATACCGTCGGCCGTGGCCAGCGCCTCGGCCTGGCCCAAGCTCTTGTTGTTGTCCGGATTAATCGTGCCATCCGGGTCGAGGGCGAAGAGCACCGTGCAACGGAAACCGTGGCGCTGGCTGAGAATCTTGGCGAGCATGGGCAGGCCTTCTTCGCCGCGATATTCCTCGTCGCCGGTGAGGAAGACGAGGTGGCGGCTCAGGCCCGGGCCGGGCTTGGGCTCGTAGGTAATCCAAGGCCGGCTGGCGGCGTGCGCCGCCGCCCACGCGCCGAGCAACCAAAGGACAAGGCGGGGGACAGTGCGGGTGATTTTCACCTCGCCTTGCTGGGCGCGGCACAGCGCGAGGTCAACCGGTCAATCCTTGTGCGGTCGCTCTCGCGCCTGCGCGCTTCAGCTCGCCCGAATGCACAGCGCCCGGCGGCCGAACGGGAAACCTAACCTTCCGCCGAAGCGGCGGGCGGCAGTAACTCGGCGACGATTTTCTCCGCGCAGCGGTCAACGACGAACAGATATTCGCGCAGCCGCCATTCGCGCCACGGCCGTCCGTGGCAATGCGCCCACGTGATCATGATGTCGGCCCGGTCGTGGCGCCCTTCTTGGCCGCGATACCAGCACTCGTTCTCCATCTCGATTTTCTGGTCGGTCAGTTCGCTGGGCATGTGCACCGAGCCGACGTGAAGGATGTAGCGCTGGGTCGCCTCACACAGCGCGGCCGAATCCCGGGCGTCTCCGGATTCCCGGAGAATCTCGGCGCGGTGCCGGGCGGCAAAGCTGGTCAGCAGGTCGACGTAGCGCAGCATCTTTCCGTCATACCAGCGCACTTCCAGCGCGGAGCGCTGGGCATCGCTCAGCGGGAGCAAGTCAGAAGTTTGAAATTCATCGTGCGCGTTCATCGCTCGGCCTTTCGCACGCTAGTCAACGCCAAGGCGAGGCGGGCGATAGCACCCGTCGTAATCCGCGTGGTCAGCTCTGAGCCCGTAGCGTTCATCGTGGCGAAAAGGTGCGCGGTTATGACATTCGTTCAAGGGGATATTCCGTTCCCCGGTGCAACGCCCTGACCCGGCCGGTTTACCCCAAGCGAAAAGCCCGAAAGTTTTCCGAATTGTTTCACGGAGGGCACCCGCCGCACGATGGACAAATGCCGCCCGATGACTTTGGTTCAAGGCACTCCCTCCCTTCCATGCGCGTTCCCCTGCTTGCCGCCACCTTGGCGATTGCGTTTCAAATAGCTGCACCGTCTGGCCGCACGGCCGAGGCCGCTCGCCCGCCCGAAGCGCGCTACGGCACCAGCGCGAAGCCGAGCCGCGATGGCATCGGCAAAACCTACTTCGGCCGCGAGATCGCCCAGGTGATGGGACACCAAGGCGCGAGCTGGCTGGAACGGCCGGAGCGCGAGGAGGAGGAACGCACTGATTTGTTACTCAAGGAACTCGCGTTGAAAACGGGCGAGCAAGTGGCCGATATCGGCGCGGGCAGCGGCTATTTTTCGTGGCGCATGGCCAAACTCGTCGGCGAGTCCGGCCGCGTCTACGCGGTCGATATTCAGCAGGAGATGCTCGACCTTCTGATGTCCCAGATGCGCCGGCGGGAGGTGGACAAAATCGTGCAGCCCGTGCTCGGCACCGTGCAGGACCCCATGCTGCCGCCGAATGCCGTGGACACGATCATCCTCGTCGATGTTTACCACGAACTCGATTTTCCCTTCGAGATGACGCGCGCGATGATCGCCGGCCTGAAACCCGGCGGCCGCCTCGTGCTCGTCGAGTATCGCGGCGAAGACCCGGCCGTGCCGATCAAGAAACTGCACAAAATGACCGAGGCGCAGGTGAAAAAGGAGATGAGCGTCCACCCCGTGACTTTCGACCGGAACATCGGCTCGCTGCCTCGGCAGCACATCCTCGTATTCCGCAAGAACCCGCCGTAACCCGACCCCGTTTTCCTACCCCGCCATGACCCCGCAAACCCACTCATTAATCCGAATCTCCGCGACCCTTTGCCTCGCGTTCTCCACCTTCGCCTCGGCCCAAACCGCGCCCAACCCACCCAACGGAACTCCCGCTGCCAACGCCGGCGAAGCCGTCACCCTTTCCGTCTTCGAGGTCTCGGCTGAAAAGGATACCGGCTACGTCGCCTCCACCGCGATGTCCGGCACGCGCACGAACGAGAAATTGGAAAACCTCCCCAACTCCATCTCGGTGCTGACGCAGGATTTTTTGCAGGACCTCGCGCTCAACAGTTATTTCGACGCCGTCGATTTCGCCATGAGTGCGGAAAACATCGCCAACGATCTCGGCACCGTCGGTGCCGTCGTCGGCAACCGCGGCGGCAACCAAGTGAACATCCGCGGCCTCGCCACGGTGCGCCAGCTGCGCGACGGCTTTCCGTGGTATCTCTCGACCGATACCTACAACACCGAGCGCATCGAGTTCAGCCGCGGTCCCGGCGGGCTCGCCTACGGCGATGTCGATGCCGGCGGCATCATCAACATCGCGAGCAAGCGCGCGACTTTCCAAAAACGCGGCAACGCGCAGGTGCGTTACGATAACTTCGGCACGCGGCGCTACTCGCTCGACTATAACCACCCGCTCGTGCCCGGCCGCCTCGGCGCGCGTTTCAACGCGATCAAGTCGGAGGTCGAGATGTTCAAGCAGCGCATGGGTCGCGACCTGGAGGGTTACGCGGGCGCGCTGCGCTGGGAACCATTCAAGAATCGCCGCACGCAAATCGACTTCGCCGCCGAGACCGGCAATACGACCTATCATCTCGGTCACCTCGGCCCGACCGACAGCCGCATCGCCTACGTTTACGGCACCGGCACGAGCGCGCTAGACGCGGACCCGAATCGCGCCGGAATCCAGGTCAACGGCGTCGGCATGCAACAGCTCCGCGCCACCACGGCCGTCGCGCACGCGATCGTCGATGTCGGTGGCATAATCAACAACTGGCAGTCCACCGCGGCGAACACGTTTCGCATCACGACCAACAACACCGCCGCTGCCGCGACCTCCGCCACTGATCCGCAAAATCCGAATCGTTATCCCCTCCGCCGCATTCCCCAGGGCATTATCCCCCTCAGCCAGGACTGGGCCGGCCCCGACAACAAGATGGCCTCGAAATACTACGCCTACACGATCGAGCTGAAACACTCGTTCACGGATCGGCTGAGCGCGCTCATCGCCCACAACGGCCAGTTCGATGAGACGATTCGCAAGCAAACCTACTCCAGTCTCGCGAGCGTCGGCGGCGTTCCGGGTCGCAGTGTCCACGTCGATGTAAACCCCGTGCTGCCGAATCCCAACGGCCCGGGCACCGTGCCCAACCCAAACTACGAACAACTGTTCATCATCCACGCGCCGCTCTACAATCCCGACGGCCACGACATCGTGAACTGGCGCGCGCAGGTCGTTTACGACGCAAAACTGCCGTGGGGCATCACCCAGCGTGCCGTCGTCGCCGCCACCTACCGGCACGAGGAAAATTACCAGGACAATTTCGGCTACTCTCTCACGAAGGAGGAAATCGCCAAGCGCGGCTTCACGGGCCAAGCCGCCTACTTCAACAACAACCTCGTCTATCCGATCCACTACCTGCGCGACGGCAACAGCGACGCCGCGCTGGGCTGGAGCGTGCGCCCCGGCATCACGCAGCTTTTCCGCAACAACGCCGGCAGCGGCATCAACCGCCGCCTCGACCAGAGCCTTAGCTCCGCGTCGGTGAATCTGCTCGGAGGCTATTTCAAGGATCGCGTGCGCACGAGCATCGGCCTGAGCCGTGAGCATTGGTTGCAGAGCGCCAGCGTGGCGACGACGGCCGACACGGCGAATTTCAATCAGCAGACCTTTTTCAACGCCGACGGCACGCGCATTCCCAACGACGGCATTCGCCAACTCAGCGTGCCCGTCTATCCATTTGCCGACAATTGGAGCACCAACCAAACCTATGGGGCGGTCTGGCATGCGCTGTCCTGGCTTTCCCTCACCGCCGGATATTTCGAGTCGTCGCAGTTCAGCGACAACTACGGCACCGACCTCACCGGCGGTGCGCTGCTCCCGCTCACGGGCGAAGGCGTGGATTTCAGCGCGCGCTTCAAAATTCTCGGCGGCCGGCTCGAAGTGTCAGTGACGCGCTTCGAGACGAAGCAGGAAAACCTCAACAGCGCGATCGTCGCCGAGATCCGCGACGAACTCGCGCCGTTTCTGGCGAAGCCGTTCAGCAACCTCATCGACTACCGCGACCGCACGGCCACCGGTTGGGAATATCAGGTCGTCGGCAACCTCACGCGCCACTGGACGATCCTCGCCAACTACTCGAACAATGAAACCGAGTATACGCGCTTCTTCCCACTGCTCGGGCAGTTTCTCACCGAAGCTCGGGCCACGGCGAAAACCCGCGGCCTCGACCCCGACGGCGCGACGGTTCTCACGCGCCAATACCTTGAAGATCAAGATGGCGCGATCTCGCTCACCAAGCGCGCCACCGCGAGTCTGACCACCCGCTACAGTTTCACGGAAGGCCCGCTGAAGGGCTTCACCGCCGGCGTCGCCGCGCGCTATGCCCGCGGCAAACCGCGCGCCGCCGTCGTCATCTCCGGGGTCGAAGTCCTCCCCGCCATCAGCACCGATGATTATATCCTCACGAACCCGTTCGTCGCCTACCGGCGTAAGATCGGCCGCCTCAACTGGACGCTCCAGCTCAACATCAACAACGCCTTCAATGTGAAATCCGATCAGGGCAACGGCTACACGTGGGCTCGCTACACCGATCCGCGTCAATACATCACCACCGCGACGGTGGCCTTCTAGCCGCAGCGGCACAACCCGATGCGCGCGTCCCCCGCCGAGTCCGATTTCGCCGTTGCCGAGATGCAGGGGCTTGATGGGGCGTTTACGTTTGCCGAAAAGCTGCTCCAGAAAATCTGGCTGCGGGGCGACTTCGACCACGCCGCCGCCGCGACCACCGATGGGCGCCGCGTGCGTATCCTCCATCCCGGGAAATGGAATCTCCTCGGCGGGCCCGACTTTACCGCCGCCCGCCTGCGGATGGGCGACGACGCCCCGCATGACGTGATCGGCGACGTGGAAATCCACCTGCACGCCAGCGACTGGGACGCCCACGGCCACGCCACCGATCCGGCCTACGCCAATGTCGCGCTGCATGTCGTGCTGTTTCCGCCCGAGGCCGGCCGGCTGACGCGTGGCGCGAGCGGCCGCGTGATTCCGGTGCTCGCCCTCCTGCCGCTGCTGCACCGGGCGCTGGAGGAGTTCGCCGCGGACGAAGCCGTGGAGAGCCTGGCCAACCGGCCGCTCTCCCGCGCAGTGGAGGCGCTCGGCCAACTCCAGCCCGCCGAACTCACCGCGCTGCTCGGTCGCCACGCCACCGCGCGTTGGCGGCAGAAAGTTCATTTCGCGCGTCTGCGCCTGCAACGCCTCGGCTGGGACGCCGCCTGCCATCATACGGCGCTCGAGATTCTCGGCTATCGTTTCAACCGCGCGCCCATGCTGCGCCTCGCCGGCGCCCATCCTCTTTCGCAGTGGGCGGTCAGCGCAGTCACTCCCGAATCCGCCTACGCGGCCGAGGAAAAAGGCTGGAGCCTGCAAGGTGTCCGCCCGGCCAACCATCCCCGCGCGCGCCTGCGGCAATACGCCGCGTGGGCGGCCGCGCGGCCCGAGTGGCCCGCTCGCCTGCTCTTCCTCGGCGCCTCGCTTCCCACGATCGACCCCGCGCCTGGCGCCCGTGAAAACACCCGCGCGATCCGTCGCGCGCAGAAATTTCCCGCTCTGCGCCAGGAGATCGCCGCGGATATTTGCGGCGTCACCATCGGTGGCACCCGGCTGGAGACTTTGCTCTGCGACGGCTTCCTCCCGCTGCTCGCCGCCCAGACTTCGCGCGACTATCGCGGGCTCTGGCATCACTGGTTCGCCGGCGATCTGCCACCGGCGATCGCAGGCAGCCTGCGCGCGCTCGGTTATTTCGATGGCAAAGCGCACCCTGCGTGCCACGGGAGCGCCCAAGGCCTGCTCGGTTGGTTGATTGAAAACGAAGCGAAGTGAAACGCCCCGGCCCGGGCAAATTATGCGGAAACACGCCTCGCGCATTGACCACCGATTCCCGCACGCTACCCTTTCAGCCTTCGTTCGTCTTTCTTTAGTCTCCGTCGGCTCTCATCTCCCCCCATCCGATCCATGAAATACACGCTCACCATTAACGGCCAGTCCCGCACCGTGGATGTGGCACCGGAGACCCCGATGTTGTGGGTGCTCCGCGACAGTCTCGAACTCGCCGGCACGAAATACGGCTGTGGCCACGGCGCCTGCGGCGCCTGCACTATCCACCTCAACGGCGAAGCAACAAGGTCGTGCATGACGCCAGTCTCCACCGTCGGCCGGAAAAAGATTACGACGATCGAGGGCCTCGCGCCCAGTCCGACCAAGCTTCATCCCGTGCAGCAGGC
>JBDSGI010000515.1:0-8194 GCA_039919035.1 Opitutaceae bacterium | reverse complement strand
GCAAGCGCCGGCTCGAATCGCTGCGCAGGGAACTCGCGGAGGCGCGCGAACGCGCCAATGCGTTGAAACTGACGTGGGAGAAGGAGAAGGCGGCGATCCAGAAAACGCGCAAGTTCCGCGAGGAGATCGAGGCGCTGAAGCTTGAAATGCAGAAAGCCGAGCGGGCCTATGACCTCAACAAAGTGGCCGAATTGCGGCACGGAAAAATTCCCCAGCTCGAAGCCGAGCTGAAGCGGCTGGAGCAAAAGGCGCATGAACGGCAAAGCACGCTCTTCAAGGAGGAGGTATCCGAGGAGGAGATTGCCGAGGTTGTTTCGAAGTGGAGCGGCGTGCCGTTGACGCGACTCGTCGAGGGCGAAAAGGAAAAACTGCTGCGGCTCGAGGACGTGCTGCACGAGCGCGTAGTCGGTCAGCATGAGGCCGTCACGCTCGTCACCGAGGCGATCCTGCGCGCGCGCAGTGGCATCAAGGATCCGCGGCGGCCGGTGGGCAGTTTCCTCTTTCTCGGCCCCACCGGGGTCGGCAAGACCGAGCTGGCGAAGACGCTCGCGGAAACGCTCTTCGACACCGAGGCCGCGATGGTGCGGATCGACATGTCCGAATACATGGAGAAGCACAGCGTCGCGCGACTCATCGGTACGCCTCCCGGCTACGTCGGCTACGACGAGGGTGGGCAGCTCACCGAGGCCGTGCGCCGGAAGCCTTACGCAGTGATCCTCTTCGACGAAATCGAGAAGGCGCACCCGGATGTGTTCAACGTCCTGCTTCAGGTGCTCGACGATGGCCGCATCACGGATTCGCAGGGCCGCACGGTGGATTTCAAGAACACGATCATCATCATGACCTCGAACCTCGGCTCGCGTTTTCTCCTCGAAGGCGTGACCGGTGACACGATTTCCGAAAGCGTGCGCGAGAGCGTGATGACCGAGGTGCGCCGCGCGTTCCGCCCTGAATTCCTCAACCGCATCGACGAGACGATTCTCTTCAAGCCGCTTACGCTGGAGGAGATTTCATCCATCCTTGATTTGCTGCTGGCCGATTTGAACAAGCGGTTAGCGGACCGCCGCGTAACCGTGAAGCTCGATAAGAAAGCCAAAGAATGGGCCGCGGAGAAAGGCTACGATCCGGTCTTCGGCGCGCGGCCATTGAAGCGTTTTCTCCAACGCAACGTAGAGACAAAATTGGCTCGTGCACTCATCGCTGGCGAAGTTGGTGAGGGTTCCGCCATCACCTTCACAGTTCAGAACGACGATTTGGTGCCGGTTCAAGGCGCGCCTGTCGCAAAGAAATGAGCATGGTTGGCTGGCAACGGTTCGCATCCACGCCGGGCAGCCAGTCGACGCGGGCTTCGCTTCGCTTGAGCTTGCCAAAGGCCCTGAGCTTGCCGAAGGGCTCATGGCCTGCGGCCGGCAAGGCGCCGGCCCGCGTCGAGGCATGGCTTCTTTCCCCCGGAAATTAGGGTAATCGTCAGCTTTCGATTTCCGATCGTTCGTTTCCTGCTCCGCTCATCGAAACCGCTACACACGATCAAAAATCCAACCACCCTCAGTTCGCCCCTCCCGCGCGACTCTTGTCCACCGCCCTGCCGTGCGGCGCACCCATCGTCTATTTCCTCAGGGACTGCGCGGCCATACGCAAAGCCGCGCGCGTGAACTTCATTCTTGCCCGCAGCGCGGCGCATGGCTCCCTCGGGGGATGACCGCCGAAACTGCCCGGCCCACTCCCGCCGTTGGCCGTGTCGTCACCGCCGATACGCTCGCCGTGGCGTCGTCGGTTCTCGGCCAGCCATTGGCTGAACCGTGGCGTCGCCTCGCCGGGATTGCCGTGGATCTGGTGGTGGTCGGGCTGTTGTCGCTGCTCTCGACGCCCTGGCTCGGACTCGCGACGGGAGGCCTGCTTCTTGTTCTCCTCGGTAATGACAACCACGCGCCGCTGGCGATGAAGGCCGTGCGTTCAGCCTGCCGCGTTCTAGGGGTGATCGTCGCGCTACTTTCCGTTTTCGCCCTCGGCCACGTGTCGCTGCTGCGCGACACCAGCCTGAAACTCGAAGCCTTCACCGGCCGGCCGCCGAGCGCGGCCATGACCGAGACGATCTCACTTCCCCCGGACGCGTCATTTTTCGACGTCCGCCGCGCCGCCGATCGGCTGCAGGAGCAGGTCGAAAGCCTCAAGACCGAGCACCGCGAACTGGCGGCCAACAACGCCTCCTGGGTCTATCGCGCGCGCGGCTTCACGAATGCACTCGGCGTCACCTTTGGCTGGTCTGGCGTCTACTTCACGCTCTGTGCCGGCGCGTTCGGCGGCCGGACCCTGGGCAAGCTCCTGTTGCGGACACGCCCGGTGAAGACGAATGGCACTGCCTTCACCTTTTTCGACGGGTTCGTGCGCCAGGGAGGCTACGTGGCCGGGGTCGCGATGGGCATGCTCGGATTTCTGAAATTGCTCTGGGAACCCAACCGGCGGGCGGTGGAGGATCGGATCGCGGGCACGGTCGTGGTGCGGATGAAGTGACGGCTTTCGAAGGAGGACGAAAGGAACTTGATTTCCCCCCTCGGCGCACCCGGCGGACGATGGTCGGTGACCACGGCGTTCGTCGGCCGGCGGTTGCTCATGGCGATCCCGCGGTATTCTTCAAGAAGTCCCGCAAGAATTCCAAGTAGCCCCGCGACCCGGGCATCCGGCCGGTGCGCACCGCGCAGGATTCCTTGTTCGCCTCCAGCGAAGTGATCCATTCCGCCGCCGGCAACGGGCGTCGCTGGATCGACCCGCCGGGCTGGTCACGCTCCTCGACGATAGCGGCGCGGACGGCTGCCATTTGCTACAGTGTCTCGGCGAGAAAGCGGTCTTGGTCGGACGCGGCGTTTTCGGCGGACTTCGACGCCTTGCCCTTCGCGTCATTGATGGCGCGGATCAGCAACGAGCGGATGTTCGAATCCGTCAGAGTCAGGCCACGCGCGACGGCCAGGCGGTCCGCTTCGTGGCGCGTGCGCTCGGTTTCAAGAAGGATGCCCGAATACGCCGGCAGCTAAAAATGGTCTCTCCACGGCCCGGATTGCTGCGTCCGTTAAACTGACCACTCGTCCCGTCAGAAATTAGGGGGGTGCAGTGACGCCGCTCGCAGGGGGTGAGACGTCCCCGGTGTTTCGCAACGGGTCAGGGCGTGGTGGGACGTGGGCTCAAGATCAAGGTGTCGGCAGGACCGCGGCCGCGGCCGGGATGACGGGGACCTGTGCATCGTTCACGATGCGACGACTGCGCCGGGAGGAATACGCGTCGCGCAGGGCGACATACGGGTCCACCGCGGCGGCCTTGAGCTGGTCATACGCCTGCATCTGCTCGGGCGATTGATTCACGATCGTCAAACCTGTCGCCGCCGCGCGATATTCCCACTCCTGCAAATAGTGCACGGGATCGAGAAAGTATCCGCTGAGTCCGAGTCCGACGCCGTCGCGCAAGCTCGCCGGACCCAACAGCGGCAAAATCAGGTAGGTGCCGTGACCGATGCCCCACGTGCCAAACGCCAGGCCCAGATCGCTCGGTTTTTCTTGCAGCGCAGGAAACTCGTCGGCGGTCGCGAGGAACCCGAGGCTCGACACGGTGTTCACCAGAAAACGCCCCGTCTCAGTCCCCGCATCCTTCAATCTTCCCTCCAGCACGTTGCCGACGAAGCGGGTCGGAAAAGCGAGATTGTGGAAAAAACGCCCTATGCCACGCCGGACCGGGGCGGGTATCACCGCCTTGTAGCCTTTGGCGATGGGGCGCAGCGTCACCGCATACAAGCCATCGTTGAATTTGAATAGCGCGCGATTGAAGCCCTCGATTTTGTCCGGAATTCGCGGCGGCGTCAGCGTTGCCGGATCTTCGTCGAAGATGCTCGGCGCCGTCGCGGCCGGAGGGGGCACTGACGAGGAGGCGGCGGGCTCGGCTGCGGTGGCTCCCGCGTAAGCCAGCAGCGCGCCGGCGAAAAACCACCGCAGCGAACGCCGGGCAAAAGATCGCCGGGGTCGGCGCAGGACGACCGCATTCATCCTTTGGCTTTCTCGGCGGTGACGGGGGCTGCGAGTTTGTCGCGCAAGGTCTGCAGGAGCTCCTCGGCCGGTTTTTTCTCGAAATGGGTGTCGAACTGCTGCCGGTAATTTCCGACGACGCTGATGTTTTCCGCCAGCACTTCGTAAACCTTCCAGGTGCCTGCGACCGGCGCCAGCCGGTAGATCACATTCGCCGACTTGCCATCCTGCGCGACCGTGCTCACCACTTCGCGACGCTCGGGACCGATTTCCTTCGACGAGGTCACAGCAATCTTAGGCCGCTCGCCGGTGGAGAGCGGTGTGACGTAAGTGCGGATGATCAGGCGCCCGAGGAGGTCCACGGCTTCCTTCTGTTGCGCTGGCGAGAGCTTCGTCCAGTTGCGTCCAAAGGCCCGTTGCACGATCGCATCGATGGCGAAGGTCTCGCTCATCTTGTCGCGAATCTGCGGCAATCGCTCCATGATGGCCGCGGCCGACTGCCCGGAGGCGAGATCAATCACGCTATTGATCGTCGCGAGCAAGGCGGGAGCCGGGTCGGGCGCGGAAGCCGGGGCCGCAGCGTGGCCGATGCCAGCCAGGCTGAGCGCGGTGCAGAGCGGAAGTAAGACGAGGCGAAACGGGAACGTTTTCATGATGGAAATTATTTCTTGTCGACGGAGCCGAAGGCGAAGCGCGCGATCAGGTCCTCGAGGTCGACCGTCGATTCCGTGTCGACGATCAAGGCCCCGGGCTTGAGGGGGATGCCGGACGCGCCGGGTTTTAGCGCGATGAATTTATCGCCGAGGAGTCCGGCGGAACGGATCGCGGCGACAGTGTCTTCGGCGAGTTTCAGGTTCGATTCGACGCGAAACGTGACGAGGGCCGAAAGATCCTCGAGCTTGATCGCGATGGTCTTCACCTCGCCCACGGTCACTCCGGCGATCCGGACCGTGCTGCCGGTTTTGAGGCCGTTGACGTTGGTGAAGCGCGCGCTGAGGAGGCTGGTATTGGGCCGCGAGAGGTGCCCGTTCCCGACGGAAACGGCGAGGAAGGTGACCGCCAGCAGGCCTACCAGCACAAAGAGGCCAACGGAGAGTTCAATTTTGCGGGAGTTCGTATTCATGCGGAGGGAGACTGGATGGCGTCGATTTCGGCCTGGTCTTCGAGGGTCCAGAGCGAGGCCGGGTGGGCGACCGACGAGAGCGGGTAGGAGCGCGCGGTCCAGCGATAGCACGTGTTGTATTTCGAGGTCGCCTCTTGGTTGACGCTGTCGAGGGCGTGCTCGATTTCGTTGACCAAGGCCTCGGCGTCCTTGCCGCCGATGGCAAAACCGAAGTGACGCTCGTCGAGGAAATAGATCTGGCTGTGCTTCTGCTCCAGGGCCGTGAGCGCGGCGACCGCATGCTGATAGCTCTCGAACTGACGCAGGCCGAGGTCCGAGCCCGGGCGGCGTCGCTCGGTGGCGCAACTCGTCACGACAAAGTGATCGTAGGATTTCCGCAGCTCCGGCCAGTCGGCAAACAGCGCGATGCGGCCCTGCTGGCCACCGAGCTCGCTGAGCAGTTCGTTGCGATGGTGGACGAATTCGAGCAGCACCGGATCGCGCGCCAGCTCGAGCTCGGTGGGCGCGCCGACGAAGCGCATTTTTCCGCGGTCCATCCACGCCACGCGATCACTGACGAACAGCGCCTCAGGAATATCGTGACTAACCATCAGCGCGGTGAAGTCGAAGCGCCGGCGATAATCCGCGATCATGGTTAGGACGCTGTTCTTGCGCTGGGGATCGAGGCCGCTGGTGGGCTCGTCGAACAGGATGAGTTGCGGCCGCGTGATCAACGCCCGCGCGAGCGCCACGCGTTTCTGCATGCCGCCCGAAATCTGGCTGGGGTATTTGTGGGCGACTTCGCCGAGGTCCAGCTGCTTGAACAGCTCCAGCGCCTGTCTTATCGCCACTTTGGTGCGCGTGCGGGTGGTTTCGACCAGCGGCAGCGCGACATTTTCCATCGCCGTGAGCGAATCGAACAACGCGTTGTTTTGGAAAAGGTAGCTGAGGCGCGGGGAGTTGGCATCCTGTCCGCGCGCGCCGAGGCACGGTTGGCCGTCGATCAGGATCGAGCCGGAGTCGGGCTGGTGGATGCCGGCGATGCATTTGAGCAGCACGGATTTTCCGATGCCACTCTTGCCCATGATCGTCGTCACGCTACCGCGCTCCACCGTCAGATTGACCCCGTCGAGGATCACGCTTTCCCCAAACGCCTTCCTGACATCTTTGATCTCTAAAAAGGGTTGGCTCATTTCAGTTTTGGGCCGACGTGATCAGGTAATCGAGGGCGAGCACGGCGACGCTCGAATACACCACCGCCCGCGTCGTTGACTGGCCGACCCCGCGCACGCCGACCTCGCTCGAGCGCCGGTGCGTGTTGAAACCCTCGTAGGCGCAGATGGCGATGACGGTGAAACCGAAGGCCAGCGATTTGATCAAACCGCCGCAGACGTTGTCGGGATACAAGCCGGCGTGGACGCTTTGCCAGTAAACGCCCGACTCCTGTCCCAGCAGCACCACGCCGGAAATGTAGCCGCCAAAAATTCCGATAAGATCGAATAAAACGCTGTGCATCGGAAACACGAGGAGAGCGGCTACCAGACGCGGGCCGACAAAATACCCGAGGGGGTTCACACCCATGGTGCCGAGCGCGTCGATTTGCTCCGAGTTGCGCTGAATACCGAGCTCGGCCGCGAGCGCGGAGCCGGCTTGGCCGACGACCATCAACGCCGCCAGCACCGGCGCGAGACCGTTGACGAGGGAAAGCGCTACCGTCGTCCCCAGCGCGGATTCCGAACCGAACTTCACCAAGGTGCGATAGCCCTGCAGCCCTACAATCAGCCCGGTGAAGAAGCCGACGGTAAAAATGATGGGGACGCACCGCACCCCTATTTCGAAAATCGCGCGCGTGAGTTTCTGGGGAAACTTGCGCAGCCGCCGGAGCGACGTAAGCGATTGGCCCACGAAAAGGGAAAAGCGCCCCGTCTCAAGCACGGCGCCCATCACAAACCGCCCCAGAGAGGCGATAATCATAGGGCAGGAAACGGGATAGTCATCAAGGAGGTCGCCGCCGACGCGCTCCTTTAGACACGGATTATTGGGTAATGGTCCACGCTAATTGGCCTTACAGTGTCGGCTGCCTGGCCTCTCGTCGAGGCGGGCAGGGAGGGCCTAGGCGCCAGACCCAGTTACACCCGGCCAGCCCCTATACGGAAGGACTGCTTCGGACTCGCGCTCCCACGCGGGTAATCCTGACGCCGTGCGCCGGAAACCATCTGCGGTGGTTCTTTTCGGCGAAATCGAAAAGGCGCGCCCGAATGTGTTCAACGTCCTGCCACAAGTGCTCGACGACGGCCGCATCACCGACTCGCAAGGCCGCACCGTGGATTTCACCAACACAGTCATCATCATGACCTCGAACCAGAGCTCACGCTTTCTCCTCGAAGGCGTGACTGGCGATGCGGTCCCCGAGCGCGTGCGCGAAAGCAGGTTCAACGTATCCCGTCGCGAAGAAATAAGCGTGATGAAGGCGGGCCGGCACGCCATTCCTACATCATGAGGAGCTTCGGCCAGACCGCTCGTTTTGGCCCGCTCTTTCTCCGCCACCCCTGCTCGTGCCAATCAACCCACCTGCCTTCATCGTGCTTGGGCTAATTCTGACAGTGGCATCGTCCCTCCGGGCGCAAGACGCTGCGGGTGACGACGTCATCAAGATGGAGGCCTTCAACGTCACGGCCTACAACGGCAAGATTCCCATCGTCGATGGCTTCACCGGCAAAGATTACCAGGGAGACAACGACGTCGTTTTCAATTTCGCCCAGTCCTTCAACAAGCTGCTTCTCGGCTATCACAAAAAACTGGTCCTCGATGAAGTGAAGCACCTGCAGTTTCGGATCAAACTCGGGCAGGAGTTTGAACGGGAAATGAGCGCTCTCACGGCCACGTTTGGCTTTGGCAAATTCACACTGGATCAGTCGACTTGGTTGCGGCGGGAGCGCGCCATCATTTCGCGGCTCATCAAGGAGCCTTTTTTCAAAATCAAAGCCCTCGTCGCCTGGGACCTGGAGCGGCTGAACAAGATCGCCCCCAACCGACCCGAGTCCAAATACGCCCGCGACATTCGCTTTGATTCCGCCACCGGCAA
>JBDSGI010000514.1:0-3331 GCA_039919035.1 Opitutaceae bacterium | reverse complement strand
GTGGTGGCGATTCTTGACGGTGCGATACGCCAACAGCCATTGGGTTGGTTGCGGAAGCATATTTGAGCGAGGAGGGAGCCCCTCTTCGCGTCCTCCGCACAGTGGCAGAGGAGCGTGACGTGGGTCTTCTCCACGAGTTTGGCGAGCAGCCGCAGCGTGAACTTCTGGCCGTGGTTCTTAATCGTGGCGCTGCTGACGGCGGAGAGCAAAGCCTCCGCTTGACGAACAGGCCTGAACATCTAGCCTGAATCCATGAAACCCGTGGAAACCGCCGTCGGCGCCTTCGAGGCCAAGAACACCTTTTCCGACCTGCTCGACCGCGTGGGCCGCGGGGCCACGTTTACGATCACCAAGCACGACCGGCCCGTGGCCCGGCTGGTGCCCGCCCGCGCCGCCGGCGGCCAAGAGCGGAAAGCGGCCACCGCCGCGCTCCGCCTGCTGCGCCAGCGTTACAGCCTGAAAGGCGTCTCGGTGCGCGGCTTGATCGACGCGGGTCGCCGGTGAAGGCGTTCGTGCTCGATTGCTCGTCGACGCTGCCGTGGGTGTTCGACTCGGAATCCACCGCCGCGACCGACGCATTGCTCGACGTGCTCGCCGCCGGTGGCAAGGCGTGGGTGCCTGCGCTCTGGCACCTCGAACTCGGCAACGTCCTCCTCGGCGCGCAACGCCGCGGCCGCATCGATCAGGCGGGCATCGAGGGCTTTCTTTCCGCGCTCGCCGTTTACGACATCGAAGTGGACGGGCACACCATGTCGCTCGCGTGGTCGAAGACGCTCGCGCTGGCCGGGAGCTTCGGCCTCAGCGTTTACGACGCCGCCTACCTCGAGCTCGCCCTGCGCCGCGGCCTGCCTCTCGCCACCCTCGACAAGGCCCTCTTGGCCGCGCTGAAAAAAGCCGGCGGCTCCCTGGCGTTGTAAGGGCTGCCGGAGAAGGGCGGACGAAACGCCGCTCCCGCCTTTCCGCCGCACTCGCTCTCGATCAGTTGCTACTGCTCGAACCGGTGACACTCCTTCGCATCCTCCGCGCAGTGGCAGAGGAGCGTGACGCTTTCCTTCTCGGCAAGCTTGGCGAGCAATCGCAGCGTGAACTTCTGGCCGTGGTTCTTGGTCGTTGCGTTGCCGGCGTCGGTTGCGGCCTCAACCGCCTGAAATCGCGTTTGCCAATCGCCGTTTCGACGCACAGTTTCCCGCCATGAGCACCGTGCAGGAAGTGCAGGAAGCCCTCAAAGGCATGTCGCCCGAGGATCGCAGCCGGGTGAAGGCGTTCCTCCTACACCTTTCCCGCGTCAACGACCCCGCGCACAAGGCCGACATGACGCGCCGGCTTCAGGCGATGGAGCAGGGCGACCGGGTGATGCAGGCCCAGGTGGAAAAGATGCACGAGGATCTCTGCCGTGAAGGCCGATGAGCCTCGGTTACGGCTACGTCCTGAATCGCGCCAGCTGTGAAGCCTTGAACGGCCTGCCGAAACGTTCACGCAACCGATTGCTCGATTTCTTCCGCCGCCTCGCGGAAAGCCCGTTCACCGAGGGCGACTACCACGAAACCGACGAACGCGGATTCTCGGTGGAGGTAATGCTGCTGGACGACCGGTTTCTTGTGCGGTGGCACGTGGATCATGCGGTGAAGGAAATCCGCGTTTTTGAACTCGAAATCGTTTGAGCGCCCGGACCAAGCCGCCCGCACACCTGTTCAAGTCGCTCAGACTTTCCCACCGCACTCGCGCGCGCTTCGTCGGATTGCACTTTTCCTTATCCGTGTTCATCCGCTTAACCCGTGGTTAAAGGATTTCTCATGCCCCGCAGCCGCAGCACCAGCAGCCTCTACCTCGCCGGCAAATGCACCGATTGGGGCGACTCGATGATGGGCAAGCTCCCGGCGCTCTCGCGCAAAAAGCGCAAGCGCGGCGCCTCCAAGACCCGCCGCCAGCAGCTCGGCCGCGAATTGCGCACCGACGCATCCGGGTGAGAGAACCCGCCGCCCGCCGGTCGGAGCGACCGCGCTCGCTTGCCGCATCACTGGACCCACGCTGGACTCAGCGAAACGGGCGCTTGACTCATTACTGGTCTCACGCTTGCCTTACTTCGCCATGAGCTTCGCGCCCCAGTTCACCGTTTCCGCCCGGCTGCTCCGGGAGCTGGAGGCGGTCGCCGACCTGCGGGCCAAGATTGCCGCGGCCACCATCCAGGTCGCGTGGACGCCCCAGCTCTCGAAGGACAGCCGGCAGCGCGGCGCGCATGCCTCCACCGCCATCGAGGGCAATCCGCTCACGCTGGCGGAGGTCCGCGCGCTGGAGGGCGGCGCGACGCTGCCCGTCCACACCGAGCGCGCGCGGCGCGAAGTGCTCAATTACTTCGCCGGCCTGCGCTGGGTCGAGAAACGCGCGCGGCAGAAAAAGCTCGTCACGCACGACGACCTCTTCCGACTCCACGGGCTGCTCGCCAGCGGCGTCATGGATCAGGGTGAGGCCGGGCGCTACCGGAACATTGCGGTGCGCGCGGGCAAGCACCTGCCGCCGTCGCCCAACCTGGTGTCGGGTCTCATGCGCGAGCTGCTCGCGTGGTGGAACGGCCCGAGCGCCGAGTGGTCGCCCGTGCTCACCTCCGCGATCCTGCACTATCAGTTCGAGGAGATTCATCCGTTTGCCGACGGCAACGGCCGCACGGGCCGGCTCCTCGCGCTCTGGGAACTCTACCGCCGCGGTTTCGACACGCACCACGTGTTCTCCGTGGACGAGTTCTTCTGGGAGGATCGCGCGCGCTACTACGCGAGCCTCGCCGCCGTGCCCGCCGCGGGCGGCGATCTCACGGCGTGGCTGGAATACACGACCGAGGGTTTGCATGTGACGCTGGAGCGCGTGTGGCTGCGCGTGCAGCAGTTTGCCGCGAAGTCCTTCCACAAGAAAACCGTCCTGCGCCCGAGTCAGGAGCGGTTACTGCATCTGTTGCGTGACCGCCACGACGGTCTCGCGCCGGCGGAAATCTGGGCGGCGCTCGATGTCACCAAACAGGGCGCCGCCCACATCCTCGCCCCGCTCCTCAAGACGAAACTCGTGAAACGCATCGGCACCCGCAAAACCGGCCGCTACGTGCTTGCGTGATTTTCGCGATTGGAGATCGCTCGCCCGTGCCCCTCCGCTTCTTGGCGGCGCATACTATCCTGTTTTCCGCTCACTCCGGCGCGAGCCGCTCCCTGTCCTGATCGGCCCGATGCCGCAGCGCCCAGGCCATGTAGGCGACCACCGCGAGATTGGCGGCGAGAATGGCGACCTTCAGCCAAGTGGCGTGACGCACGAGTTCGTAGATTTCAACGGGCACGTAGATGGCGCCGGC
>JBDSGI010000513.1:0-3272 GCA_039919035.1 Opitutaceae bacterium | reverse complement strand
AGGCAATAGGTGGAGATATGATCGGGCGCGAGAGCCACGGCTTCGCGCACGTCGCCAGCCCACTCCCCGGCGGTCTGGCCGGGCAGGGCGAACATCAGGTCGATATTCACGCTCGCGAATCCCGCCGCCCGAACTCGATCGTAGGCACGAAAAATCTGCTCACGCGTGTGCTGCCGGCCCAGCGCATCCAGCAGCGCCGATTGAAAACTCTGCACGCCCATTGAGACCCGCGTGACGCCAACCTCGCGCAGCGCCTGCAATCGCGGCTCGGTCACCGAGGCCGGCGCAAGTTCGACCGTCCACTCCTGCGGCGTGCCACCACAGCTCGCCCGCACCGTCTCCGCCAAGCGCGCGAGATCGCGGGGCGCGAGCAGGCCGGGTGTGCCGCCGCCCCAAAATACCGTCGTGACCGGCCGCGTCCACGTGACCAGCGCCGCCTCCTTTTCGACCCCCGCGAGGAACCGATCCACGTCATCGGCGGTCGGCTGCTGCTGATAGAACGCGCAGAAGTCGCAGGTCGAAGCACAGAACGGGACATGCACATACACGCCCAGCGGTGCCGGAGCCGAAGCTTTAGCTTGCTCTGCTGGTTCGCCGCTCATTACTAACCTTTTTTATCCGTCTGGTTTTCACTCTAGCAACCAATGCACACCAACCGAATTTCTCCCGCGAGAAAAATCACCCTCTGGCTCACCGCCCTGCTGGCCCTCGCCCTCTTTTCCGGGTGCGAAACCGTCACGCTCACGGACCTGACGCCCAAGTCCATGGATTCCAATCCATCGAACATCTATACGTTTAGCCTCCGGGTCACGCCGCGCTCGACCACCGTCTCGGGAGTCGCGCCACGCATCGTCGTCGACGGCCAGAACTACGGCATGAAGAAGAGCGCCCTCGGCGAGGGAATCTACGACTTCGAGTATCAGCTCCCCGCAGGCCGTGACCGGCTGGCCTACTACTTCCTCGTCAACTACAACGTCGAGGACAACGGCACCCAGTCGGCGCAGGAAACCTACACGCAGGTCGAGCAGGTCCAAATCATCGCGCGCAAGGTCTTGAAGATCGAGTCCAGCCGCGGCCCGGTGGGCGCGCTCATCAGCGTCGTCGGTCGCGGTTTCACCCCGCAAGACGCGATCAACGTGAGCGGCACGCCGGCCCGCACGGTTTTTTATTCACCGAACTCGATCAGCTTCTACGTTCCCGCGCTTGAGCCGGGTCGTAACTATCAGGTCACGCTGACTGGCATAGCGGGCGATTCGCCCGTCGGCACCTTCCGGGTCGATCCGAGCACGGTGAGTGTATCGCCCGGCGCCCTCACGCTCCGCACCGGTGAACGCCAATCGCTTAGCTTCACGCTTGCGAATCCCGCGCCCACCGGCGGCACCCTGCTCGACGTCACGACCGATGTGCCCGAGAGCATCATCATGCCCGAGGTCATGGTGCCTGCCGGTCAGACCACCGCGACCATCACCGTCGAGGGCGGCAAGCCCGGCACCGGCAGCCTCTTCCTCAAGGGCTTCGGCTCTGGCGAGGTGAACGTCTCGGTAAGCGTCACCGCCCGCTAAGTTCAGCGGGGCGCGACGCCTACTAGATTTAGGCTCACAATCACCGGACGGTGATCACTGGCTTCGCGCACGCCGGCGCCGTCGTAGATTCGCGCCGCCGCGCCGCCCACCACCAGGGGCAGCAGGCGCGACGAAACCAGAATCTGATCCACTCGCGAGTAGCTCTCCTCGCGCCGGTAAGAGTGGGTCCATGACTCGCCGCGTGAATCCACCGCCGGCAGCAGTTTCGCAATCTCAGTCTTGCCGCGCTTTTGGAGGAAGGCGACGGCCTTGCTGGTGCGACTGTCGTTGCAATCGCCGAGGATAACGAACCGCGCCTCCGCCGGCGTCGGGAATCGCTGCAACACCCGGTCGCGCACGGCGGTCGCCTCGGCGGCGCGCCGGATCGCCGACAACGGATCGTCGGGCCGATCCGTGTAGCGGCTTTTCAGGTGAACGACGAAGAGCGTCACGTCGCCCGCCGCCGTCGCGACGGTGGCTTCAAGGAGGCCGCGCTTGACCGTTTCCTTGCCGCCGAAATACGCGAAGGAAAGGTCGGTGTGCGTCGTCACGGCTTTCAATGGGCGCTTCGACAAAATAGCGAGATGACGGTCGGCGTCAGCTGCGGCTGCGAGTTCCGCAAATGGATAGTCGCAGCCCTCTGACTTTAGATCGCGGCGTAACTCGTCGAGGTATGGGCGTGGTCCCATTTCCTGGAGCACGAGCACATCGGCGGCAAGCCCGCGAATCACAGCCCGCAAGGCGCGCTTCTCGGCTTCGGGCTTCGGATAGTCTTTACGATAGCCGGCTTCGGTCAGCCGGTTGGCCGGACCGTAATTTTCGATGTTGTAGGTCGCGAGCGTGAGCGCCTCGGCGCTGACGGCGACCATGCCACCAATCAGGGTGAGCAGGAGGTAAGAAAAAAAACGAAGGATCAGTGCGTCAGCCGTCATCTTCGTTTCCTTGTTACCTTCCGTTCAAATCAGCCCTTCACCAGCGCGGCCTCACGCTCGACGAGCGTTGGATGCGAGTAATAGAAACCGCTGAACCACGGGTGCGGAGTCAGGTTGCTCAGGTTTTTCTGCGCGAGCTTCCGCAAGGCTCCGAGCATCGCGGTCGGGCCCCCCATTGCGTCGCGCGCGAAGGCGTCCGCTTCATACTCGTGTTTGCGCGAGAGCAGATTGCTCAACGGCGAAAACCAGAACGTCACCGCGCCACTTAGCAGGCCAAACAACAAAAACGACGGCGCGATCTCGCCGGTCGGGAATCCGAAGGCGGCGTTAAACCAGTTGCTGCGCGCCAGCCATGCAATCACAGCAAACCCGCCAAGCATCATCACTGCCGCCATCGCAATCATCTTGGGGATGTGCCCGCGCCGATAATGGCCGATTTCATGGGCGAGCACCGCCTCGAGTTCCTCCGGCGTAAGCTGCGCGATCAGGGTGTCGAAGAGCACGATGCGCCGGAAGCGGCCGAAGCCGGTGAAGTAGGCGTTGGAGTGACCCGAACGTTTCGAGCCGTCAATTACCTCGATGGTTTTAGCCTGAAAGCCCGTGCGGTCACCGAGCGCCATGAGCCGCGTGCGCAGGTCGCCCTCCGGGAGCGGCGTGAGCTTGTTGAAGAGCGGTAGAATGAGCTTGGGATAGAGAATCATCATCAGGAGCTGAAACCCGAACATCAGCCCGAAAGCCCACAGCCACCAGGACGGCCCGGTCCATTGCACCACCCACA
>JBDSGI010000512.1:0-19594 GCA_039919035.1 Opitutaceae bacterium | reverse complement strand
AATTTCAAAGCCGGCCATGGGGCCGGCTTTTTTGTCGCCCTATCACGCCGGTCGCGACTTAGTCTCCGGATGAGCCTCAATTATCTAATCTACATCCTTTGCGTGGTTCTTTGGATCGTGGCGCTGGTGGACTGCCTCAAGGGGAATAATCCGAACAAATTGGTGTGGGTCATCGTGATCATCCTGCTGCCGTTCCTCGGTTCGATTTTGTATTTCGTGATGGGCAAATCGAAGAGCTGAGCAACGGGAGAGGGCGTGGGTGAGTGTCGGCTGCGGGACCTTTGGATTCAAAGGTCGCCAAAAAAATTGCGGAAAGTGGAAGGCTTCCTCCATCTCGCAGCATGTCCGACGACTTTCCCTCAGAGGAAAAACCCGCCAAGGCGCCACCACCGCTGATCGACCGCTCCGCGTGGCCGAAACCATGGGCGCAGCTGAAGTACTTCACGTTTCAGCCGGCAATTTTTCCGCGTCTGCTCGGGCAGGTTTCGTCGGACGCGCGCCCCGGCGATTTCGTCAACGTTTACGACAAGAACGGCGATCTCACTGGCGGGGGACTCTTCAATCCACGGGCGAAGATTCCGCTGCGGGTCGTCACGCATTCGACCGAGCCGGTGAACGAAAGTTATTTCGAAGGCGCGATCCGCCGCGCGGTGGAGTTGCGGCGCACCTTGTTCAAGCTCGACGAGACGACCGATGCCTACCGGTTGATCAACTCCGACGGCGACGGCCTGAGCGGGCTCACGATCGATCGCTACGGCGACACGTTGCTCTGCGAAATCTATTCGCTCGGCATCGCGCACCGCCTGCTGAAATGGCTGCCGCTGCTCCACGAACTCGCCGGCACGAAATTCGCGCGGGTGCACGTCGATCATGATCTCGGGAGCCTCGAAGGCATCAAGCCTTCCACGTTCAACGAAACGAATGCCGCCGCGCCGCGCGTCGTGAAGATCCGCGAGCATGGAATTCGCTACGAGGTGGATTTCGCCGAGGGGCACAAGACAGGTTTCTTCTGTGATCAGCGGGATAACCGGAAGGCGTTTGCCCGTTTCGCGAAGGACGCGCGCGTGCTCGACCTCTGCTGTTACACGGGCGGATTTTCACTCAACGCGAAAGTCCTCGGCGGTGCCTCCGAGGTCACGAGCGTGGACCTCGACGAAGTCGCGCTCGCGCAGGCGAAGCGCAACATGAACCTCAACCAGGCGCGCTTGAAATTCGTCCACGCCGACGCCTTCGCCTACGCGCGGCAGATGCAGCAGAACGGGGAGAAGTGGGACGTGGTCGTGCTCGATCCGCCGAAGTTCATTTTCACGCGCGACCTCGCGGGTAACTGGGAGGGACGGCAGAAATATGAGGACCTCAACCTGCTCGCGATCTCGCTCGTGAAGCCGGGAGGGATTTTTGTGACGTGCTCGTGCTCCGGCCTGTTATCGCTGGAAGATTTCGAGGCGCACGTGATCAAGGCGGCCCACCGGCAGAACCGTCGCCTCCAATTTTTCGATCGCACCGGCCCGGGGGTGGATCATCCGGTTTACTCGAACTGCCTGGAGAGCCGTTACCTGAAAGTGTTCTGGGCGCGGGTGGTGTGAGCCCGCCGCCAAGTTCGGCATTGATGTGCCGCGCGGCTTCCCGCAACACTGCCCACGAAAATGCCAGTCACGTTTGCATCAGTTCTAAGAGCTTGTTGCGCCGCCGTCGCCATGCTCCTGCTGAGTGTGCGCGCCGCGGAACCCGTTTCACCCCTGATGGGGGCGACGCTTGAGCAGGTGATGGTGAAATACGGCGAGCCCAAGAGCCAGATCACGGTCGGGGACCGGCTGATTGTTTTTTATCCCAAGGAGCGACTGGTGCTGCGCGGAGGGCGGGTGATTGAAGTCGAGCAGCTCGCCGCCGAACCGGTGCGCCGCCCCGAGCCGCCGCCGGCCGCGTCCGCGCCTTCGAATCCGGCCGCCCCCGGCACGACCGCCAATGCGGCCGATGCTCCGGCCGGCACCGCCCCGGCGCCAGCCGGCACCACAGGCCAGCCGAACGCACCCGTTCTGGTCGCCCCGGCACCGATGCCGGAGCCGAAGGTTGAGATTAAGCTGGTGCGTCCGCCATCCGCCACCGGCGCGCGTGATCCCTTGCCCCTCGCACCGGTAAAACCAGAGCCCGTGGTCGTGGAGCCGGTCGCGCCACCCGTCCTGCTGCCCGAGGTCAAGAAGGGGCCGACCAAGGCGGAACTTGCCGCGCAGGCCGCCGCGCAGGCCGCCGAGGTGGAACGCGCGGCGGAGCAAGCGGCGAAAAACAAGCGGGAAAAAGTGACCAGCTCCGCGGTGCGGCGACTCGACTTTGCCGAAGGCTCGGCTTTGGAAGACGAAGCCACGCCGACGTGGCGCTACGCTCTCCTCGTCTTGGTGGTAGTGGGCGGCGCGGGTTTTTTTATCTGGCGGAGTCGGCAGCGCCAAGGCGAGCTGGCCGCCACTTCGGTGGCCAACACGCCCGTGAAGCCCAAGATGGCGACATCCGCCGCCGCGCCGACTGCGGCCCCGGCTCGCCCGAAGGAGACTCTTTTTTCCGCCGACTTTCTCTCCGGCTTGGATGCCGCGCGGTTCGAGACCTTGGTGGCCGCCTATTACAGCAAGACCGGAGTCGTGGCCAGGCGTGCGAGTGGGAGCGCGGCTGGCCCGGTGAAGATTCAAATTTCATGGAAGGGAGAACCGCGGCCTTTCGCCGGCGTGCTCTGCCTCGCGGCTCCTTCGGCGTCGATTGACGTGGAGCCATTGCGCGATTTGTTCGAGGCACTGACGAAGGAAAACATCCGGCGCGGCCACGTGGTTACGACGGGAAAATTTGCCCCGACCGCGCGCGACTACGCGGCGGAGAATCAGCTCACGCTGCTGCCCGGCGACGCGTTTCTGGAAAAATTAAATGCGCTCCCGGACAGTGCTCGCGCCGAAATCATGCGCTCCGTCATTCCCGGCGCGGCGTCGGCTTGAAGGCGCATTGACCGCGCCCCGATGGGCGCGGCGGTGGCGTCAGGCCGGCCTCAAACGCGGCCGAGATACGAACCGTCAACGGTGCTCACTTTGATGACTTCGCCTTCCTTGATGAAGAGCGGCACTTGCACGACGAGACCGGTCTCAAGCTTGGCGGGCTTCTGGACGTTGCTCGCGGTGTCGCCCTTTACGCCATCGGCGGATTCGATGATTTTCAAAGCAACCGTCGAAGGCAGGTCCACGGAGAGAGGGCGCTCGTCGACGAACAGCACGTCGACCTTGCCGCCGGGGGCGAGATAGTTCTTCACATCCCCGAGCTGCGTGGCGGTCAGCTCGATTTGTTCGAACGTGTCCGGGTCCATAAAGCAGAACGCGTCGCGATCGGCGTAGCTGAACTCGAGGGTCTTCCGCTCGGTCGCCATCACTTCAATCGTGTCGGTCGAGGCAAAGCGCTGGTCGAGGGCTTTGCCGTATTTAAGATTGCGCATCTTAATCTGCACGAAGGCGCGGAGGTTGCCCGGCGTCCGATGCTGGGTTTCCATGACGAGATGAGCCTCGCCGTTAAATTTAATGACTTGGCCTCGGCGGATATCGTTGGCTGCGGGCATGACGGGGTTGATTCGTTCTGGCGGTTTTGAGTGGTGAAAGGGTCAACATTGGCAAGGCCGGGTTCGCGCTGTCAAGGCCACGGCCAAACGTTGATGGGCGACATCCCGCTCGTGGCGGCTGGCCACATCCGCGCTTGCGCTCGACCGTGGCGGTTTCCGACACTGTCTTCTACTCAATGAAACAACGCACCCTCGCGCGGGAAGTCTCGATCCAGGGAAGCGCGCTCCACTCGGGCGACGCTGTTACGCTCACCCTCAAACCCGCCGCGGTGGGTCAGGGCTACATTTTCCGCCGCATCGATCTGGCCGGCGCCCCGGAAATCCGGCCGCGCGTCGACCAAGTCACCGATCTCGTGCGTGCGACCACGATTCAAGTCGGCCACGCGAAGATTCAAACCGTCGAGCACGTGCTGAGCGCGCTGCACGGCTGCGGCATCGACAACGTGGTCGTGGAGATGAACGCCTCGGAGCCGCCCATTCTCGACGGTTCGGCGAAGCCCTTTGTCGATTTGATCATGCAGGGCGAGCCGGTGGAACAGGATGCCGACCGCGAATATTTCACGCTCGATGCCGCCGTGTCGGTGACGAAGGGCCAGTCGTCTATCATCGCGCTGCCGTGCGACGAGTTGAGAATTTCCTGCACCTCCGCCGACGATCGCGGGATCCACACCCAGCACCTCTCGCTCACGATCGATCCCGACAGCTACATGACGCAGATTGCCGCGGCGCGGACTTTCACGATCTACGAGGATATCGAGGAACTCCTGAAGCTGGGGAAAATCAAGGGCGGCTCGCTCGACTGCGCCGTGGTGATTCGGGGCGACAAAATCATCTCGAAGGAAGGCCTGCGTTTCAAAGACGAGTTCGTGCGCCACAAGATCCTCGATATCATCGGCGACATCACGCTTCTCGGCCTGCCGATCAAGGCGCACATCATCGCCACGCGTCCGGGCCACGCGATCAATGCCGAGCTGACCAAGGTCCTCGCGCTAAAGCTGGAGGAGCGGAAGAAGGGGCCGAAGAAAAAGCCGCGGCCGACGATGGTGATGCCACATGAGACGGAACTCGATGTGCGCCGCATCCTCGACACGTTGCCGCACCGCTACCCGTTTCTGATGATTGACCGTGTGGTGGAATTCATTGGCGATGACTCGCTGGTCGCGATCAAGAACGTGAGCATCAACGAGCCGTATTTTCAGGGCCACTTTCCAGGCAATCCCGTGATGCCGGGTGTGCTGCAACTCGAGGCGATGGCGCAGGCGGCGGGCGTGCTGATGCTGCGCCGCGGATCGGCCGAGGGAAAGACCACGCTCTTCATGAGCGCAGACAAGGTGAAGTTTCGCAAACCGGTGCGCCCGGGCGATCAACTGATCCTCAACGCCAAACTGACCAAAACACGCGGGGCGAAGCTCGCGGTGGCGGAGGTGACCTGCACCGTCGATGGACAGGTCGTGTCGTCGGGCGAACTGATGTTTGCCATCGTCGATTCCAGCGAAGTCGACTGACCCGGCGCATGGCGACGAGTGTCCATCCCACGGCAATCATCGAGCCCGGCGCCCAACTGGGCGCCGACGTTGAGGTGGGCGCCTACGCGTTGGTTGGCGCCGCGGTCGCTCTCGGCGACGGCACGCGGCTGCATCATCACGCGAGTGTGGAGGGCCGCACGTCCCTCGGGAAAAACTGCGAGGTGTTTCCCTACGCGTGCATCGGCGGAAAAACTCAGGACCTGAAATTCAAGGGCGGCTCGCCCGGCTTGCGCATCGGCGACCGCAATGTCTTTCGAGAATACGTCACTGTCCACTGCGCGACTAACGACGGCGAGTTCACCCGGATGGGATCGGAGAACGTGCTCCTCGGCGCCTGTCACGTCGCGCACGATTGTGTGATCGGAAATCACATCGTGATGAGTAACGGCGCGATGGTCGCCGGGCACGTGACAATCGAGGACCACGTCATCGTCGGCGGCTACGGCGGCATCCACCAGTTCTGCCGGCTGGGTGCGTATGCCATGCTCTCGGCGACGGCGAAGCTCGTGCATGACCTGCCGCCGTTTTTCATCGCGGATGGCACCCCGGCCGAGGTGCGGGCGATCAATAAAATCGGGCTCGAGCGCAACGGCTTCACGCCCGAGCAGCTTGACCGGGTGAAGCAGATTCACCGCATCCTCTATCGCGATGGGTTGAACCGCACGCAGGCGCTGGAGAAACTCGCGGGCCAGCCGGAGGCGCCGAGCGCGGAGTTTCAGCGGGTCTTGGCGTTCGCCCGCGCGAGCGAGCGCGGTCTCGCGCCCGGCGCGCGCTGAGTCGCCGGGCGGCGGTGGCGCCTTATTTTTTTTTATACACCTTCGCCGGATCGAACAGGCGTTGGCTCACGAACTCGAGCTGCATGGAGCCGCCGTCCTCGGCCTTGGCTCCAGCGGAAAGTTTGCGATAGAAACAGGACTTGTGGCCGTTGTGGCAGGCCGCGCCGCCGACGTTCTCAACCTTGAGCAGCAGCACATCCTGATCGCAGTCGACGAGGAGTTGTTTCACGAGCTGGGCGTTGCCGGACTCCTCGCCCTTGATCCAAAGCTTGCGGCGCGAACGGCTCCAGTAGGTCGCCTTGCCCGACTTGATCGTGTGCGCCAGCGCCTCGGCGTTCATGAAGGCAAACATGAGCACCTCGTTGGTGACGTGATCCGTCGTGATGCACGGGATCAGCCCGTCCGGGCCGAATTTCGGCTGAAGCGTGGCGCCGAGCTCGATTTCAGCGGGGTTGGTGCGCGCGGGGAAAACATAAGTGCTCATGGTCGCCTGCGTGATTGCCCTAAGGTCGCGCCGAATCAATCCCGCAATCCGTCAGGGCGGCGCAGCGAGCGCGCGCAAATAGTCGAAACTGTAGAGACCGGTGCGGTGGCCGTCGCTGAAATCGAAACGCACCGCGTAGTTGCCCACCCGCTCCCAGCCGACGACCTGCACGCCGGGAAACTTCTTTGGGCCGTCGCCGCCGTAGCGGTTGCCAAGGATGTCGCGCTCGCCGAGATTGGCCGCGCTCGGGGAGGCGGCGCGCAATTGGTCGAACGTGTAGTAGGTCTCCACGCCGTCGTCCCACGCGATGGCGATTTCCTCCCCGATCGACTGGATGTTGGCGGGCGCGTGCATCGATTTCGCGTCAGCTAGAATTTAACGGGCGCGAAAGGGCAACAAATTTCCCTTGCCGCGCGTTGCCTAGCGCCGCGGGCCGGGCAGAGTGGGACCCATATGAACATTCCACCGGCCGCTTCGCTCCCTCACATCGTGGTCGTGGGCGCCGGATTCGCCGGGCTGAATTTTGTGCGGAATTTCCCCGGGCATCTGGCCCGCATCACGGTCGTCGATCGGCAGAATCACCATTTGTTTCAGCCGCTACTTTACCAAGTGGCGACGGCCGGTCTCTCCGCGGTCGACATCGCGCAGCCGGTTCGGGCGGTGTTTGGCGCGCGGTCGAACCTGAACGTGATCATGAGTGAGGTGACCGCGATCGATCCCGGGGCGAAGAGACTGGTGCACCCGCGTGGGGAATTGACGTTTGACTACCTTGTGCTCGCGGCGGGTGGAGCAACGAATTATTTCGGCCATCCCGAATGGGAGAAATTTGCCCCGGGATTGAAATCGCTCGACGACGCGCTGCGGATTCGGCGGCTCGTGCTTTGCTCGCTGGAGCGGGCGGAGACGGAAAACGATCCGGTGAAGCGCGAGGCGGCCATGAATATCATTGTGATCGGCGGCGGTCCGACCGGGGTGGAGCTGGCCGGGGCGTTTGCGGAACTGACGCGCACGGTGCTGGACAAGGATTTCGATCACATCGATCCGACAACGGTGCGCGTGCGCCTGTTGCAGGGCGGGCCGCGCCTGCTGGCGGAGTTTCCCCCGGAGCTTTCCGAGAGCGCGCTCCAGCAGCTTCAGAAACTCGGGGTCGAAGTAAGGACCGGCGTGCGCGTCGAGGCGATTCGCGAGGGCGAGGTCGACGTCGCGGGTGAAACGATTCGCGCGGACAATATCATCTGGGCGGCAGGCGTCGGCGCCGCCGCCATCACCCGGCACCTTGGCGTGGAGGTGGATCGGGGAGGTCGAATTATGGTGCTCCCTGATACGAGCGTCCCGGGCCACCCGGAGATTTTTGCCCTTGGCGATCTGGCGTCGTTGACCGATGCCAAGGGTGTCGTGGTCCCGGGGGTGGCGCAGGGCGCCATCCAAATGGGGAATCATGCGGCCGTCCTGATCGCGCGCGAGATCCGCGAGGGGAAGAGGCCGCCTGAGGCGCGGGCGGCATTTGTATACCGCGACCGCGGCTCGATGGCGACGATCGGTCGTTCATCGGCGGTGGCGTTTGTCGGCGGGCTCAAGCTCAGCGGCTATCCCGCGTGGATCGCTTGGTTGGCGGTGCATCTGCTTTTTCTCGTTGGTTTTCGGAGCAAGTTGTCGGTGCTCCTGCAGTGGGCCTATTCCTACTTCACCTTCCGGCGGGGCGCCCGGATCATTACGGGCGTATCGGGTGAGAAGTCCGCGTCGTCGGCCTAGGTGTTCATTCACGTCCGGTGAATTCGCCGCCCAGCCGAGCCTGCACTGTGAATATGTGAACAAGTTTTACGTTTTCTCCCGGGTCTTGGCTTGACGGGTGGGGGGCAAAGTGGGTTGAAATGCAGCGTTTTGGGGCACTCTGCTCCCTCTCCCCACATGGCGCCAATCGGCAACGCGGCTTATACAGGCCTCTTCAGGCACACGCTTGACGACAAGGGTCGGCTCACGATCCCGTCGGAATGGAGGGGTGCACACGCAGCAGACGAGACGTTTCTCGCGACGCCACATCCCGACGGCTACATCGCGGTGCTGCCGCCGGACGAGGTGGCGAACCTCCGCGCCAAGATTGCCGCCCAGCGACTCAGCGACTCGGAAGCCCAAAAATTTGCCGCCCGCTTTTTCTCGAAAACGCAGAGCTTCTCTTACGACAAGACCGGTCGGGCGGGCTTCACGCCGGAATTGCTGAAGCACGCCGGCATCGAAAAGGACGCCGTCCTCGTCGGCTCCATGACCAAGTTCAACATCTACAGCCCGGCGCGCTGGACGCAGGAAGACACGCCCGCCGACGGGGCGAGCTTCGGCGATGTCATGCGCAAGCTCGGGATTTGATCGCGTCACGCTCGTTCCGCAAAACCGAAATTTCCCACTGCCTTCACCGCCACCCGATTATTCATGCGACGCTCGCTCAAAATCAAAGCCCTCGCCACCCGCCCCCTGCGCACAACCGCCAAGTCGGAGGTGGTGATTTCCCGCCGGCCGTTCCCCGCATGGATCGATGACGATGCTGGCGCGGCCTTTTCTGTTCGCTCGGTTTCAAGCCGCGTTCGCGACGGCCTCGTCTTGCGCGAGGTTTCTAAAAAACGGCAAGCCGGCGCGAAGCCCGTTCACCATGCCTCCGGCGTGCGATGAGATTTCCCTTCCCGGCATGAACTCCGGCCACCAGCCCGTCTTGTTGCGAGAGGTGCTGGAGTTTGTCGCGCCCCGGCCTGCGGCGCACTTGCTCGACTGCACGTTCGGCGGAGGTGGCCACACCCGGGCGTTGTTGGAGGCGGCGCGTGATGTGACGGTAGTTGCCTTGGATCGCGATCCGGCGGCGGGGGAACGGGCGACGGGCCTGAGGGCGGAGTTTCCGGGTCACTTCACGTTGATCGATTCCGATTTCGGGCGCCTGGCCGACCTGCCCGAGCAGAAGTTTGACGGCATCCTCTTTGATCTTGGGGTATCGTCGTTCCAGCTCGACGAGGTGGAACGAGGGTTTTCGTTTCGGCGCGATGCGCCGGCGGACATGCGGATGGACCCGCGGTCCGGCGTGCCGGCGTCGCGCTGGCTGGAAACTGCAACGGAAGAGATGCTCGTCCGCGCCATTCGGGATTTCGGCGAAGAACAACACTGGCGCCGCGTGGTGCGCGCCATCATGACCGGACGCGGCACCGGCTCGCTGGCGCGCACCACCACTCTCGCGAGCCTGATCGCCGAAGCGATTCCCGCGCGTGATCGGCACGGCTCCAAAGTGCATCCGGCCACGCGGTCGTTTCAGGGCATTCGCATCGCGGTAAACGACGAACTCGGCGCGATCGAACGCGCGCTCCCCGCCTCGTTTGCCCGGCTCGTGACGGGCGGGGTGCTCTGCGTGATCAGCTTTCACTCGCTCGAGGATAGGCCGGTGAAGCAATTCTTCCGTCGCATGTGCGGCCAGCCCGAAAGCGCCGCCGACGGCACGCCGCAGGACCTGCGCACGAAGCTGGCCGAACCGCTCACCCGGCGCCCGGTCGTCCCGAACGATGCCGAGATCGCAGCCAATCCCCGCAGTCGCTCCGCAAAGCTGCGGGCGCTCCGCAAACTTTGAGCCCCTCCCGCCGATGCAAAAAAACTCCCGCGCTTTTGTGAACCAGTTGGTGATTTGCCTGCTGGTGGCGATGCTGGCCAGCGGCTCGATCGGCGTCGGCACGGTCTGGCTGCGGCACCAAAACTCGATGACCGCCAAGGCCAACAGCGCCTTGGTGGCGCGCCTCGCCCAAATCGAGCGGCGTAGCGACGAGCTGAAAACGCTGATCCAGGGCGAAATGCGCCCCGAGTTGCTCCGCCGTCGCAACGTGTCGATGCGGCTCGACCTCGTGCCGATGAATGAGCTGCTCATCTTCCAAGTCCGGGAAAACATCATTGAACGCATGGGAGAGCGCGCCTACCGCGGCCTCATCTCGGATGCTCCGGCCGTGCCGGTGGTAACCCTGAAACTCGCGCAGCATTGATCCGATGTCCAAGGGCTACGCCTCCAACTACCGCATCGTCCTCCTCGCGACCGGGCTCTTCGTGTGCTTCGGGGCGCTGGGCGCGCGGTTGTTTTGGCTACACGTGGTGGACCGGGACGATCTGCTCAAGACCATCGCCAGGGCGCGGCAAAACCTAATCCGTGAGACGGCGCGGCGCGGCGATATCCGCGATGCGCGCGGCGGCATCCTCGCCACCAGCAGCTCGCTGCTCAAGGTGGGCGTCGATCCGTTTGCGCTGCGAGCGACGGACGAAAATAAATGGCCGGAGCTCGCCAAATTGCTTGAGTTGCGGGAGTCGGAGCTGCGTCGAATCTTCCTGAAACAATATCGCGAGGAGGTTGCTTCGCCCGGCGCCGCTCCGGCATCACCCTCGCCGGCGGCCTTCACGGTCAATCTCAATCTGCCGCTATCGGTGCCGGCGACGGCAAATTCGAGCGCCCCGGCAGGCGAGGAGGACGAAACGGTGCTTGAGGCCGGAGCGAACGAAACCGCGCCGAAAAAAATCCGTTGGGCTGTCCTCCGGCGCGATGTTTCCGAAAAAACCTATGCCGAAATTGATAAGCTCCGCGTCAAGGGCGTATACGCCGAGCGCTACTACCATCGTTCGTATCCCAACAACCAGCTGGCCGCGCATCTGCTCGGTTTCGTCAACCGCGAGGGCGACGCCACGTCGGGCATCGAGGCCGAGGCTGACTTCTACCTGCGTGGCCAGGACGGCTGGCGGGTAGGCGAGCGCGACGGTCGGGGTGGCGAGCTGCCGCAGTTTCTCACTCGTCAGATTCCGGCGGCCCACGGCTACAGCGTCACGCTTTCCATCGACTTGATCGTGCAGGATATCGTGGAGCAGGAGCTGGCGCTGATCGCCGAGCGCTACGAGCCGCTCAAGGCCAGCATCATCGTGAGTGATCCGCGCACCGGCTTCATCCTGGGACTGGCGAACACTCCGACGTTCAATCTCAATCAGTATTACAAGGTGCCGAAGGACGAAATGGAGCGGATGAAGAACGCCGCCGTCGCCGATATTTACGAACCCGGTTCCGTTTTCAAGATTGTGCCGGTGGCGGCGGGGTTGGAGGAGCGCGTCATAAAACCCGACACGATTTTTAACTGCGCCCTCGATAAGGTCATGCACCGCGGCGCCCTGCGCTCCCTGCCCGCGGAAGATCACTACATGGGCGATCTGACCGTCTCGGAGATCATCAGCCATTCGAGCAACAAGGGCGCGGCCCAAATTGGGGTCCTCCTCGGCGAGGAGCGGCTCTATCAATACGCGCGGGCCTTTGGTTTCGGCGGCAAGCTCGGCTTCCCGGTCGGCGGCGAGGTCCCCGGAATCCTGCATCCCTATCGGAAATGGTCCGCCGTGGATATCACCCGGATACCGATGGGGCATACGGTTTCATCCACCGTGCTCCAAATGCACCAGGCAATGTGCGTGATTGCGGCGGATGGCGTGCTCCTCCGGCCCCAGCTCATCTCGGAAATCCGCGACGCGTCCAACGACACCGTCTTTCGCTACGATCGGGCCGTGATCAGTCGCGCGGTTTCGGTGCAGACGGCGCGCACGGTGGCGACGATGCTCATGGGTGTCGCCCGCGTCGGCGGCACCGCACCCGAAGCCGCCATCGAGGGCTACGATGTCGCCGGCAAGACCGGCACGACCCAAAAACTGATTGATGGAAAATATTCCAGCCGGCACCACATCGCGTCGTTCGTCGGCTTCTTTCCGGCGCTCAAGCCGCAGATTGCCATCTCGGTAGTCGTGGACGACGCGGACCACCGCGCGCCCAATGGCATCGCCTACGGCGCGAAGATCGCGGCGCCGTCGTTCAAGCGCATCGGCGAGCGACTGATTTCAGTGCGCAATATTCAACCCGCTGTCCCACCCGCGCCCGCTCCGGCGGTCATCGCGGCCAACACCTCAGCGGAAGGCCATCGGTGATCGGTTACCTCGTGCAAAATCGCCCGCTCATCCACGCTTTCCAGCCGACTACCGCGCGCCGCACGCGTGCTGAGGCCGTCGCGGCGGGCCGCATCTTCCGCCGTGCGCCGAAGCTCGCCGATTGCTTTGTCAACGGCGAGGTGGTCGATCTCAAGGGCACGCTCGACCGGCCGTTTTCAGGTCTGGCG
The DNA here is from genome assembly GCA_039919035.1 of Opitutaceae bacterium. Lineage (GTDB taxonomy): Bacteria > Verrucomicrobiota > Verrucomicrobiia > Opitutales > Opitutaceae > ER46. The sequence continues at coordinate 7,076 of JBDSGI010000512.1, read as the reverse complement.
GTTGACAGCCGGCGCGTGTCGCCTGGCGCGCTTTTCTTCGCGCTGCCCGGTTTGCGCGATCCGGGCGCAGCGTCGGTCGACGAGGCGGTGAGCCGGGGTGCCGTGGCCGTGGTGACGCAAAAAATCCCAGCGTTTCCGCCGGCGAAGGTGACGTTTATCCGCGTGGCGGACGTCCGCGCCACCCTCGCGCGGGTGGCGCAGCGCCACGGCGAATTTCCCGATCAGGATTTGGCGCTGGTCGCCGTGACGGGTGCCCACGGAAAAACCAGCGTGGCGCACCTGCTGAAGCATTTTCTTCACGGCGGACGCCGGGTCGGCCTCCTGGGTTCGATTAATTATGATCTCGGTTCGCGGGTCGTGCCGGCGCTGGGCCGGGCGTTGCAGGCCGACGATGTCTTTGGGATGATGGCGCAGATGCGGGCGGCCGGTTGCGGTCACGCCGTGCTGGAACTTGGGGCACGAGGCGTTGATCCGGAAAGTGTGCGGGGCATCAAGTTCGCCGCCGCCGTGTTTACCAGCGCCGATCATGAAGGACAGCTTGGTGCGCCCGCCAAAATTTCGGCCGTGAACCTCGACGATCCCGCGGGCGAAGCGCTGGCGGTCACACTCACGGCGCGCGGCGCGACCCGGGTTGTTTCCTACGGCGAGAACCTTCGCGCGATGGTGCGGGCCGAGAATGTATTCGTGAACTTGGAGCGGTCTTCGCTCCGCCTCGTGTGGCCCGGTGGAGCGATGGACGTGTCGTCGCCGTTGATCGGTCGCGCGCACGTGAGCAACCTGCTTGCGGCCGTGGCGGTGGCGTGGGCGCTGGGCGGCGATCCGGCGGCATTCCTCGCGGAGCTGGGAACATTTCCGGGCGTATGCGGCCGGTTGGAGCGTGCGAAGATGGAGGACAATTTTCATGTGGTGATCGATTCGGCGCGCACGGAGAAAGGCATGCGCCACACCTTGGCCGCCTTGCGCGCCATCACGCCGGGCCGACTGCTGGTGGTCTTCGGTGCCGGTGATGACGCCGAACGGGCGGCGCGTCCGGCCCTGACTCGGGCGGTGCAGCAGTTTGCCGACTTTGCCGTGGGCACGGCCGATAACGCACGGCACGAACCCATCGCGCAAATCTTCGATGACCTCCGCACCGGCGTGGTTCACTCGCAACGCATCACTTGGATTGGCGACCGGCGCTACGCAATCGCGGTGGCATTGAGCCTCGCGCGACCTGGCGATTGCGTGGTGATCACCGGCAAAGGCCACGAGCGCTGGCAGAAAATTGGGGGGACGGTTTGTCCCTTCGACGACCGGCAGGTCGTGCGCGAATGCCTGACGAACACCCTCGCGCGAGCGGGCACCTAAAACCTCGTGCCGACGTTTTTCCCAGAGCAGCTCGCGCGGTGGACGAATGGCCACTGGACGTCGCTACCCCCCGCGCCGCTCACGGGTTTCACCTGCGACACGCGCCAGCTGCGCGCGGGCGAGGTGTTTGTCGCGATCAAGACGGAGCAGCGCGACGGCCATGCGTTTCTCGCCGCCGCGCGGGCGAACGGCGCCGGCGCGGCGCTGGTCGCCACCGCCGAACCAACGCTCAATCTGCCGCAGTTGGTGGTAGCCGATCCGCTGCACGCCTTGCAGGCCATCGCGGCGGCGCACCGGCGGTCGTTTCCCGGCCCGGTGATTGGAATTTCCGGCAGTGCGGGCAAAACCTCGACCAAGGATTTGCTGGCGCTGCTCCTCGGTGGCGAAGCTTCCGGCGTGCTCGCCACCGAGGGTAACCTCAATAACCACCTTGGCGTGCCGCTGACGCTGACGCGCCTCGACTTGCTCAAACATGAGTTCGCCGTCATCGAGGCCGGCATCAGCGCGCCCGGCGAAATGCAGCTGCTGGCGGAGATGATCGCGCCCGATGTCGCGATCATCACGCTGGTGGCGCCGGCGCACACGCACGAACTCGGCGGCATCGAGGGCGTGGCCCGGGAAAAGGCCGTCCTGCCCGCCGCGGTGAGGCCGGAGGGCGTCGCGATATTTCCGAAATCGGTGGGCGAATTTGCGCCGTTCCGCGCGCTCGGCGGCCGCGCGCTCGTCGTGGAACGAGCCGAGGTTTTGCTGCCCGATGTTGTGCGGGGGGATCGGGCGTTTTTCGCGGTTTCGCATCGTGAGACGAAAACCGCCGTGGCCCTGAGCGATGGGAAGATGCCCACCACAAGATTCGTCTTTCGCCGGGTGTCCGATGGCATGGCGCAGAACGCCGCCCTCGCGATCGTGGCGGCGCTTCGGCTCGGCGTGCCCCGGGCTACGATCCAGTCGCGTCTCGCCGAATGGAAGCCGGCCAAGCTTCGCGGCGAAGTGCGCGAGATCAATGGACGGATGTTCTACCTCGATTGCTACAACGCGAACCCGGCTTCGATGGTGGATGCGTTGGCGGCCTTCGAGCAGATTGCGCCGGCCGGGGAGCGCCGCCTTTTCGTGATCGGCTGCATGGAGGAGCTCGGCGTCGAGGCGCCGGCGCACCATCGCGCGCTCGGTCGCCGGCTCCGGCTTAACCCGGGTGACGTTGTTTTCGTCACCGGCACGCAGGCGCAGGAAGTGCGGGCCGGATTGTTGGAGACAGGGGATTTTGCGGCGCAGATCCAAGTCGTCGAATCGCTTGCCCCGATCGCGGCGTTTCTCGCCGATTGGCGCGGCTCGGTTTTTGTGAAAGGCAGCCGGCGGTATCAGCTGGAAAAAATCCTCGAGGCGCAAACGTCGCTCCCGCTGCCGTGCTGACCTATCTCGCCGACTATGCGGATTACTTCGGCCCGCTCCGCCTGCTGCGTTACCTCACCGTGCGAACGGCGCTGGCGGCGCTCACCGCGCTCTTCATCGGGTTCGCGATCGGACCAGCGATGATTCGCAAATTCAAGCAGCTGAAATTTGGCCACGGTTACATCGACGACCGCACTGGCTCGCTCGGCGCGACCTACTTCGACAAGAAGACCACGCCCACGATGGGCGGGCTGATCATTTTCGCCGCGGTTTTCACCGCTTCATTGTTGTGGGCGGCACCCAACATCTGGGTGTTCACCAGCCTTTTCGTCTACGCGGCACTGACGATCCCGGGCTTTCGCGACGACTACCTCAAGGTCGTCCACAAAAATCGCAATGGTATCGCCTCGTGGGAAAAGATCGCGTGGCAGTCGGTCGCCGCCTTCGGCGCGCTGGCCGCGCTCCTCTGGCATCCGGACAGCACGCAGAAAATCCGCGAGCTTTGGGTGCCATTCCTAAAGTATCCGGTGATCGAAAGCATGCCGCCGTGGCTGCTGCTCGTTCTGATCTATCTCTGGATTGTGGGCTTCAGTAACGCGATCAACCTGACGGACGGGCTCGATGGGCTCGCGGTCGGCTGCACTATCACCGTGGCGCTCGTGATGGGCATCATGGCTTACGTGGCGGGCAATGTGTTGCTCTCGGAATATCTGCTCACGAGCCATGTCGCCAAGACCGGCGAACTCACCGTGATTTGCGGCGCGTTGATCGGTGGCTGCATGGCCTTTCTGTGGTTCAACTCGCATCCGGCCGAGGTCTTTATGGGCGACACCGGCTCGCTCGCGCTGGGCGGCCTGATCGGCGTGATGGCTTTTATGATCCACCAGCCGCTCACGCTCGTGATCGCGGGCGGTGTTTTCATCATGGAGTTGCTCTCCGTCGTTACGCAGGTGAGCTGGTTCAAGTTCACCAAGCGTCGCTACGGCGAGGGGCGGCGGGTGTTTCTGATGGCGCCGATCCATCATCATTTTCAGAAGAAAGGCTGGCCGGAAACGAAGGTGGTTCTTCGTTTCTGGGTCATCTCGCTCGGGTGTGCGCTCGCCAGCCTCGCGACCCTCAAAATCCGCTGACGATGAATTTCACCCCCGAACTCGAAGATGTGTTTCCCCTTTCCACTGGATCGTCGGAGCGCCCCATGCTCCTCGCGCCGCGCTTGATTTCAAAGCCCGCGATTGCATCCGCCCTCGTGCTCGGTCACGGTGCGTTCATTCGCGTTTGGGCCGCGCGACGCGCACAGGCTGCGTCCAAGCGGACCGGCGCGGAAAATCGTCGCGCTGCCGCCGCGAGTTTGAGATAGCGTTCCCCTCTCGTGCATTCACAACCGATCAACTCATTCCTCCTATGAAAATCCTGAAGATTTTCGGTATTGTCGTGGGCATCCACGTATTTCTGCTCGTGCTGGTTTTTGCCATCCCGGGTTGTTCCTCCAGCGTCAAGCCGGCGCCAACGGCGGCGGACACCGCGCCCACGCCCGCCGCGCCGGCCCCGGCGATTTCCGTTCCGCTCCCCGCGAACGGCGATGCTGCCGCGGCCACGCCGACCGTGATTGCGTTTGATCCCGATGCTCCGGCTGCGGCCGCTCCCGCCGTCGCTGCGGAAAGCGGCGTGCGCTTTGTGCCGACGCGCCCAGACACTCCAGCCGCCGGCACGCTCGTCGCGCAGTCGGCTGAGGGTGTCATCCCGGCCACTTCCTACACGGTGAAGTCGGGCGACAACCTCTGGACGATTGCCAAGAAAAACAACCTCACCGTGGCCCAACTTACCGCCGCCAACCCGCTCGCGGCAAAGACCAGTCTTCATCCCGGGCAAAAATTGATCATTCCGAGCAAGGCGGTTACGGCGGCTCCTGCTTCCGGCAAAGCGGCCGAGGTCCCGGCTTCTGCGACGAAATCCAGCAGTGCCAAGTCCGCCGATGGGATGAAGCACACCGTGAAACCCGGTGAGACGCTTGGTGGCATCGCGCGCACCTACGGCGTGCGTCAGGGCGACATCGCCGTCGCCAACAACATCTCCGATCCCGCCAAGATTCGGCCGGGGATGGAATTAATCATTCCGGGCTGGGAGCCCAGCAAGGGGACGAAAGCCGGCAAAGCCACGACGAAGTCGGGTGGTGCCACCAAGGCGGGGGATGGAAAAACGCCAGCCGCTCCGCCCGTCGCGCCGACGGTTGAAATCGCCCCCGCCCCGACCATCACAGTCCCGATGATCCGCATTGAGGAAGGGACGCCCAGCTCCCCGCCGAACCGCTAGCTGACTGCCGCTTTCCGCAGTGAGTCAAAACCGCGAGCACGAATCCAAGCCTGTCGCATTGGCGGTGGCGAATCCCGCCGCCATCATCGTCGTCTGCGCGATCGGACTTACGTTGCTCGGGTTGACGATTCTCTTCAGTGCGAGCGCTTGGTTCATCGACAAAAAGAGCGGTGTCGCCATTCCCTACGCCTACCTGACGAAGCAGATTGCCGGCGTGATTGCGGCGGGCGGGGTCTGCTATGTGTTCAGTCGGCTCAATCTGGACGAGGCGCGCCGCTACGCTTGGTGGATTGGCGGGATCTCGCTGGCGTTGCTGGTGCTCGTGCTTGTGCCCTACCTCGGCATCAAGGTTAACGGCTCGCGACGCTGGCTCGGCATCGGGGCGATGCGCTTCCAAGTTTCGGAGTTCGCGAAACTTGGTTTGGTGTTCTGCCTCGCGCACTATCTTGCGATTAACCAGACGCGGATCGGCGAATTCAAGCGCGGTTACCTCGTGCCCCTGCTGGGCATCGGGGCGTTTGCGGGACTGGTGCTGCTGGAGACGGACATGGGCGCGGCCGCGCTGATGGTGACGGTGGGACTTCTGCTGCTGTTTATGGCCGGCGCGCGCTGGGCCTTCATTTTGCCTTCGCTCGCCGGCGTGATTGCGATGTTCGGCGCGGTCGTATTCTTGATCCCGAACCGGCTGGCGCGGTTCGTCGCGTTTCTTGACGTCGAGGGTAACAAGAGCGGCAAAACCTACCAACTCTACCAGGCGCTCGCGGCGTATGCGGCCGGCGGGGTCGAGGGCGCCGGGCTGGGGCAGGGGCGGCAGCAGCTTAATTATCTCCCCGAGGCGCACACCGATTTTATTTTCTCGGTCGTGGGCGAAGAGCTCGGGCTGTGCTTCACCGTCGCCGTGGTGGTGGCGTTTACAGCGATTCTGATCGCGGGGCTGACTCACCTGCGGCGGGCGCCGAACCTATTCCATTTTCTCCTCGTGCTGGGCTGCGTGCTTTTGATTTCGCTGCAGGCGATCATCAATCTCGGCGTGGTCACCGGGTTGCTGCCGACGAAGGGCATGTCGCTGCCGTTTATCAGTGCCGGGCTTTCGAACCTGCTGCTCATGGGCATGCTGATCGGGATCATTATCAATACGCAACGGACGTGGGGACGCGCGGTGCTGCCCGAGCGGGTGCGGACCATGCGGGAGGTGCTGGTGTGAAGAAGTTTTTGATTTCCTGCGGTGGAACGGGCGGGCACCTATCGCCCGGAATCGCACTGGCCGAGGGATTGATTGCGCGCGGGCATGAAGCGTGTCTGCTGATTAGCCGGAAAAAGGTCGATGGCCGCCTGAGCGAAAAATATCCGCACCTGCGGTTCGAGCGGATGCCGGGCACGGGGTTCGCCTGGAATCCGTTGCAGTTGGCGAAGTGCTCCCTCTCGCAGTCGCAGGCGGTTTGGTTTTGCCTGCGTTTGATGCGCTCGATGCGGCCGGCCGCGGTGATCGGGTTCGGCGGCTTCACCTCTGCCCCCGTGGTGCTCGCGGCGCGCGTTAGCGGCGTGCCCTGTGCGCTGCACGAGTCGAACCGCGTGCCAGGCCGCGCGGTGCGGACCCTCGGTCGGCTGGCCCAACGCGTCTATCTGCCGCCGGGCATTCACGTGCCCCGGATCCGGGCCGCGGCGGTGCGTGAGATGGGCCTGCCGGTGCGGCGCGAGTTTTCCCGCCGCTTGGCTGCCGGTGCGCGCACCGCGCTCGGGCTCGACGCGGACAAAAAACTCCTGGTTGTGCTCGGCGGAAGCCAGGGTGCCTCGGCGCTGAACGACTGGGCGCGACGCCACGTGGGTGAATTTGCGGTCGATGGAATTCAACTTTTTGTCGTTACCGGTCTCGGAAAAGGACGGGAGGAAACGATCGAGTTTCCGGCGCGCGCCGGCGGGACCACCCGCGCGGTGTTCGCGCCGTTTAGCGATCGGATGGCGGAACTGATCTCGGCCGCGGATCTCGTGGTTTCGCGGGCCGGGGCAGGCACGCTGGCCGAACTCGCGCGCTG
>JBDSGI010000511.1:0-5688 GCA_039919035.1 Opitutaceae bacterium | reverse complement strand
AAACGGACGGGATGCGACGAGACATCCGAGGCGATCGAGTTGCGCTGGGTTTTCGAGATATCGCCCTCCTTTTCGATCCACGCGGCGGAGCGGGCGCCACGAAGTTTGAAATGCGCGAGGATGACGGCGCGGTCGGCGGCGGAGAGTTTCGCGCGGACCTGATCGTAAACGAGCGGGAGTTTGCGCCAGAGGCGGAAGTGGCCCTCGTCGTTGTAGTGGATGTCGGTGGCGCCAACGATATCGCCGGATTTCCACTCGACGGGCTTGCCGGGAGGGCCGAGGTGCCAGGCGGAGGTGGCGAGGAGAATTTCGCGGGCCTTGGCGAAATAGCTTTCCTCGCCGGAGACCAGCCAGCAGAGCGCGGCAGCTTCGGCGACGCCGGAGACGCGTCCGCAAACGTCTTGGACGGCGCGCCATTTGTCCGCCTTGGCGGAGTCGCGTTTCGAGGGTGACGGATCGCCGTAGGTGATCGGTTCGGCGGGGACGGTGAAGCCGGCGTAGTCGCGGTCGTAGTCGCGCTTGATAAGGGCGAAAGCCTTCGCGCCCTCACCCGTCGTGCAGTAGGCGCGGAAGGCGTCGGCGCGGCCGGCGAGGACGTTGGTGCGCGGGCCGGCGGCGGGGACGACGCGGGCCGGGTCGGACGCGGCGCGAAGCGGGAAAACCACGGAAGGCATGGCCACAAGAAGGCGCAAGAAGGAGGCGCAAAAAACGGCAGGAACGGAGCGCATGGCGGAAATGGGTTTGTAACCGGTCGGGTTACGCGTGGCCGGAGGGTGGAGCGGAGTAAGCGCGGGGGTGGAATGCCCGAGGGCGGGCTTAGGACGACTGATCGAAGATTTCGGGCGTGACGATGGCTTCGAGAGGGCGGTCCGCCGCGTAGGCGCGAAGATTTTCCAAGGCGAAGGCACCGGCGTCGGGATAGCGGTCGATGGTGGGGCCGGCGGTGTGTGGCGTGAGACTGACGTGGGGCAGGGCGCGGAAACCGCTGTCTGCAGGCAACGGTTCTTGGGTGAAGACATCCAAGCCGATCGCGATATTTCCCTCGTGGGCGAGGCGGAGGAGCGCGGCCTCGTCGACCACGGCGCCGCGGCCGACGTTCACAAACACGCCTCCCGGGCGGATGAGCCGCAGAATTTTTTCCGTCACGATGCCGGTGGTGGCGGGGATGAGCGGGGCAAGTTCGACCAGGATTTCGTTTTCGGCGAAGAGCGTGTCGAGCGAGGTGGCGCGCTCGATGCCGTAGCCGCGGGCGAGATCGTCGGTGACATCGGGCGCAAAGACCGTGACCGGGCAATTCCACGGGCGAAGCAGCGCGACCAGCTCGCGGGCAACGGGGCCGAAGCCGTGGAGGCCGACGCGGCGGGAGAAGAGGGAGCGCGAATCGTGCGGGCCATTCTTCCACGCCGCCACGCCGGGCTGATGCATCGCGATGGCCCAATGCGAGCTGTTGCGCAGGCACGCGAGCACGTGGAAAAGCGCGGCTTCGGCGACGGTGCGGCTGATGGAACCGCCCCAGTTGGTCACGACGGCACGGCCATCGAGGTGCCGGCGGTCGAGCAGCTTTTTCAGCGAGCCGACGAGATAACAGATGTAGCGCAGACGCGCGGGTAGATCGGCGGGAAGGCGCGGGGTCTTCCAGCAGGCGACGAGCACCTCGGGGTTGAACGCCGCGATCTTGGCCTCGATGGCCGCGGCGGTGAGTTCCGTCGGATCGACCAGCTCACATTCGGGTGCGAGGGCGCGGAGCTGGCCGAGTAGCGGCCCGGGAAAAAATTCGCGGGACTCGGTGGGCGTGAGCACGGCGAGTAGGGAGGCGGGACGAGGCAGTGGAAAAACGGGAAAGTGGAAAATTGGAAAATCAAAAAGCTGCGATTAGGGCGCGGGCGGGAGGCACTCGAGGATTTCGCAGCCGCCGGACGTGGGCGTGAACCGGACGGAGCCGAGCCCGGCGGCGAGGAAAAATTTGTCGAAGGTGTTAAACACGTGGCGCTCGCCACCGACCTCGGCGGTCACAGCCCCGCGCGTGACGATGCCGATGACGGCGCTGGGTTCGGACTTGGCCACGGCTTGGTCGAGCGTGGTGGTGAGCACGCGGAAGCAGTCGGTCTGGTTGGCCCCGACGAGTTCGTCCTGATGGCTGCTTGGGCCGAGGGCGCGAAGACGGCGCGGCGTGCAGCGAATGCGGACGTTGAGGTCGGACGCGGTGAGCGGGGCGAGGTTGAAAACCGTCAGCGCGAAATCTAGGCCGCGACCCATGAAGCGGGACGCCTCGGGCAGGACGTAGCCGGCGCGTTCGAATTCGAAGCGCACCACGAGATCGCTCGGCTCCTGCACCTCCACGAGGAAAAGGCCGGCGCCGAGCGCGTGGGGCGTGCCGCCGGGGATGATGAAGGTGTCGCCGGGCTTAACCGCGATCCGGTCGAAGCACGCTTCGATGGCGGCGAGGTTTTGCGTGGCGATGTAGTCGCGCAGTTGCGTGGCAGATGGCGGGCGTTGAAAGCCGACGTAGATGCAGCCGGTCGCTTCACGACCGGCGGAGGAGGGCGAAGAGAGAAGCGAGGAGGAATCGCGGACGGCGAGGACGTGGTAAGCCTCGGTTTTGCCGCTCGGGGCGCCGAGCATGCGGCGGGCGAATTCGCGCGTGGGGTGAACTTGGAAATGGAGGCGGGTGCCGCTGTCCAAGAACTTGACGAGCACTTGGGGCTGCGCGCCGAATCTCGCGACGTGCGGGGCGCCGAGAAAATAGTCCGGATCGCTGGCGAGGAGCGCGGCGAAGTCGCGCGGCGTGGTGTCGTGCCCCACCAACACCGGCGAAATCCCGGGTGCGGACGGGGACGCGACGGACGTGGCCTCGGGCGGATTCTGGGCGACGGTGGTGGACGCGATCCAATCCTCCGCGAGGTGAGAGTCGGCGGGCGCGGCCACGCCGGCGAGCGCATCGAGGGTGCGCCCGCCCGGATAGGTGCGCCAGACGCGATTGGGCGGGAGGCGGAGGAGTTTGCCGCGGTGAGCGAACATCAGTTTATATCGACAGGTTGCGAGCGGCGGCGTGGGCCGGGACGACGGCGGTGGCTTTCATGGTTTAGGAAGCGGGCTGCTTGGAGGCGGCGCGCAGCAGCAGGCCCACGAGGATGACGACACCGCCGCAGCCGAGAAACGCGAGGCGGCCGAGCGGGTCGTTCGGAATGAGGGCGAGCAGCATGATGAAGCCGCCGTAGCCGAGGCAGAGCCAACCGACGACGGACTCCTGGCGGGCGTCGTTGGCGCTGGCGGCGCCCTCCTCCTTGGCGTAATCGACGGGGTGGCTGAGTCGCTCGAAGAATTCGATGACGCGCGCCTGCCTGGCGGGCGAGGTGCGAGACCAGAAAAACTTCGTGCCGACAAACCACGTCGTGCAGACGGCCACGTTGCCAAACAGCTCGATCGCCTGCCGCCAATACTCGCGGCCGGACGCGTCGAGGGGCGCGGCGAGGTGGAAGTAGGTCGCGGCCCATTCGGGGGTGAGTTGATCGGTGATGAAGAGCGAGCTGACGAAGCCGACGATTACGGTGCTCCACGCCGACCACGGCGGGGTGTGTTTCACGAGGAGGCCGATGAAGAGGGGGACGATAATCGGGATGCCGATAAGAATACTGAGGCGCTGGGTGAGCTGAAAGAGGGAGAGGTCCTTCAGCTGGCTCATCTTGAGCGCGACGAGAATGATGAGGACGCCGAAGACGAACGTGGCGATTTTACCGACGTAGAGGAGGTGCTGGTCGGTGGCGGCGGGGCGCAGCACGGGTTGGTAGAAGTTCTTGATGAAGAAACCGGTGTTTTTGTTCAGGCCGGAATCCATCGAGGACATGGTCGCGGCGAAGATCCCGCTGACGAGGAGCCCCATCATGCCGACGGGCATGACGTCGCGGGCGATGGCGATGAAGGCGGCTTCTTCGGGATTCTTGAGCTGCGGGAAGATGGCGTGCAGATCGGGAAAACGGATCGAGGCGGCGATGGGCGGGACGAACCAGATGACGATGCCGATGACGAAGAGCGCGGCGCCGAGAAAACCGGCCCAACGGGCGTGGCGGCTGTCTTTGACGCAGAGGTAGCGGTTGGCGTCGGCGAGATTGTTGGTGGTGTGAAGCTGCTTCAGCAGCATGGCGACGCACCAGAGCGCGAGGAAGTTGGTGGAGCCGAGCTGGCCAAGATCGAGATGGCCGGCTGGAGCGCGGTCGATGAACGACGAGATGCCGCCCACCTTCAGGATGGAGAGAATCGTGACCGCGAGGCACACCGGCATCAGAATCAGCACCTGGATAAAATCGCTCGCGAGCACTGCCCAGCTCCCGCCCACCAGCGCCATGAGGAGCACGACCGCCCCCGTGACCGCTATGGTGAGGGTGAGGTCGATGCCGAAGATGGCGGAGAAGAAAACGGCGAGGGAATTGAGCCAGATGCCGGCCTGGAGGAAGCCGAAGGGGAGCTGCGTCCACGTGAAAAATTGCTCGCTGACGCGGCCGAAACGGTGGCGGATCGCCTCGACGCCGGTGACGACGCGGAGTTGGCGGAAGCGTGGCGCGAAATAGAGGGCGTTAAGCAGAAAGCCGAAGACGTTGCCCAGGTAAATAACGGCGATGGGCCACCCGTCCGTGTAGGCTTTGCTTGCGGCGCCGGTGAACGTCCACGCACTGAATTGCACCATAAAGGCGGAACCGCCGACCATCCACCACAGGGCTTTGCCACCGCCGCGAAAGTAATCCGAGACGTTGGTGACGAAGCGCCGGAAGATCCAACCGATCGCGACCATGGAGACAAAATAGAAGACGAGGACGGCGTAGTCGTAGTTTGTCATGGGGCGCTAGGACAAGGGGGTGGCCACTCAGATATAATAAATATTAACTGCCAAGGGGAAACGTCCGGCTAACCGCGGGCGGAAGCTCCGCGCTACTGCGCACGACGCGCAAAGAGCGCGACAAACTCTACCGGGCGGATCCGCTCGTGTCGCCGATGAAGAGCTGGGCGGGGAGCATGAGGTCGGTGAAACTGCCGGTGTCGTCGGAGCCGCCGTCGAGCACCAGGCGCGCGGCGGCCTCGCCGAGCTTTTCGGGGTCGGTGCCCGCCGCCGTGATGCGCGGGGCGCTCGCGGTCGCCACCGGCGAAACGTCGGCGCTGGCGACGCTCACCCGGCCGGGCACGGGGATGCCGGCGCGTTCAAACTCGCGCACGGCACCCGACGCCATGAGCGTGTTATAGGCGACGAAGGCGGTCGGAAAATCCTTGCGCGTCGCCAGGGGCAGCAGCGCGCGGACGGCGTCGGCGCCGTCGATGCGGTCGCCCTCCTTGAGTTTCACCACGTAGCGTTCGTCCAGTGTCACTCCAACCCGCGCCAGCGCCGTTTCCATCGCGCCGAGCCGCGCCTCGTGGCGGCCGAGTCCGGCGTTGCCGCCGAGCCAGCCGAAGCGCCGGTGTCCGAGGCCGTGCAGGTGCCCGACGAGCGACTCGAGCGCCTGCGGCTCGTTGCCTAGCACGGAGTGGCACAACCCGGAGTAGCGCGCGGAGACCGCGACGATGCGCAGCCCGAAGCTCCGCAACTGATCGAGGAAACCGCGGGCGACCTCGCCGACCAGCACGATGCCTTGGAACGAGTGGCCGGGGCCGAAGACGCGGCGAAGCTTTTTTTGGTCGAGCTGATCCTCGGCCCCCAGAAAT
>JBDSGI010000510.1:0-3186 GCA_039919035.1 Opitutaceae bacterium | reverse complement strand
CGGAGGGAATGAGAAGGACCATGTTCGCCCCGTCTCGCGGCGCAACTCCGATCTCCGCCGCCAACCATGCCAGTAGCGCGCGTGTGAGACAGTATTAGAACGGGCGATCCCAGTCCTTTATCCGGAGCGAGGGATTTGCGTCACTGATGTCGCGCCAATCTAGCAGCTTTCAACTTTCTCTCGTGAGCTGCAACACCTCGTCGATCTCCGCCGAGCGGCGCGCGTGGTCGGCGACGACCGCCGACGGCCCGAGGTCGAACGTGGGCAGCATGTCTTTCATGCGCGCATAGCCGTCGGTCGTGCGGAGTTTTTCCGGGAAACACGTCTGGATCACCTGCAGCGCGATGTTGGCCGAGACGGACGCGCCGGGCGACGCGCCGAGGAGCGCCGCGAGCGTGCAGTCGGGCGCAGTCACAACTTCGGTGCCGAAGTAGAGCCGGCCGGCGTCGATTTTTTTCAACGCCTGCACGCGGATGCCGGCATCGGCGAGCCGCCAGTCGGCGTCGCGGGCCTCGGGGTAAAACACGCGCAGGTCCCGCAGGCGCGACGCCATGCTTTGCAGCGCCTCCCGCACGAGGAAGCGCACGAGCACGCGGTTGTGCGCGCCGGTGCGCAGGAGCGTGCCGAGATTATCGGCGCGCAGCGAAGCCGGTAGGTCGGTGACGTGGCCGGTGCGGTGGAGGAATTTAGTCGTCCACGTGGCGAACGGCCCGAAGAGGAGCGCGCGTTGCCCGTCGAGGTGGCGCACGTCGAGATGCGGACCGCCGAGCGCACCGGAATCGGGCGGCGGCGGGCCGTAGACCTTGCCGACGTGGCGTGCGACGACGGTGGGATTTTCGCACACGAGCCACTGGCCTGCGATGGGGAAGGCGCCGAGACCGCGCGCGACCGGCAGCCCGGTGGCGTGAAGGAGCGGAATCGTGCCGCCGCCTGCGCCGATGAACACGAAGCGCGCGCGGACGGGACGCGCCTCTCCGCTCGCCGTGTCGCGCACCGTGACTTCCCAGCCCGCGTCGGCGCGGCGCAGGTGCGTGACGCGGTGGCCGGTGAAGACGCGGCCATCCTCCTGCGCGCCAAGCCACCCGAGGAGCCGGCGCGCAAGCTCCCCGAAATTCACATCGGTGCCTGCGTCGACCTTCGTGGCGGCAATCGGCTCGGCGCCGCCGCGCCCCTCGACCAGCAGCGGCGCCCAGCGACGAAGCACCTCGCGCTCGGCGGTGAACTCCATCGCGTGGAAAAACGGATGCGCGCTCAACGCCGCATGGCGGGCGCGGAGAAAGTCGATGCGCTCTGCGCCCCGGACAAAACTCAGATGCGGCACCGCTCGAATCCACTCGGCCGGTCGCGGCGCCAATCCGTGCGCGACCGCGTAACTCCAGAACTGCCGCGACTGCTCAAAGCGCGCAAAAATCTCGACCGCCTTGGAAACATCGACCGGCGCCCCAGCGACCGCCGGCGGCGGCGTGTAGTTCAGTTCGCAAAGTCCCGCGTGTCCGGTGCCCGCGTTGTTCCAGCCATCCGAACTCTCCCGCCCGAGTTCCGGCCCGGCTTCATAGACCTCAATCACCAGCCCCGGATCGAGCCGCTTGAGCATCGCCCCAATATGCGCGGACATGATGCCGCCGCCAATGAGAACGACGTCGGGAGTGGGGGAAGGCATGAGAGGAAGGGGCAGGCACAGTCCTGCGCGACGCGAGGCGGGCGCACAAGCCCATCGCGGGCGAACGCGTGCAGCTCAGTTCAGAATCAAGGCGTCACTTGGTTTGGTGCGTCACGCGCTCCACCTTCGACTGCATTCTTACGGCTCAGACAAGTCTAACACCGTCGATGTTCGCCCAGATCAGACGAAGAGCATTTGTCTCAGCCGCCCGATTACGCGGGGGTGATTGAACACGCGGCCGCCGTTGTCGCTGTTGGTGAACAGCACGAAGCCGGTATGGCGTTCCACCGACGCCATCGTGAGGCACGCGAATCCGGACTGGCCGCCGGAATGCAAGATGACATTGCCGGACGGGCGCTCCTGCACCGCCCAGCCAAGCGCCCAAGATGTCGCATCGTCGATCTTCACGCCGGGATCGAGCCGCACCTGGGGCCGCACCATTTCGCGCCGTAGTGGAGCGGCTAGTTCTCCTGCGCCACCCGTCGGCGCCACCACGCGGCAGAGAAATTTCGCGTAGTCGGCGGCGGTGGTGTGCAGGCCGCCTGCCGACGCATAGCGCGCCGCATCGACGGCCGAAGGATGGCCCTTCGTCAGCGGTTTCCCCGTAACGTCATGCGGCTTGGCGCAGTGCCGCGCCAGCTCGTCGTTCCAGACATAACTGCTCGCCGCCATGCCGAAGGGCGTCAGCACGGTGCGCTTTAAAAGCGCGTCGATGTCCGTCGCGAACACTTCAAGCTTCGCCTCGTAACGCGCGCTCTGGCTGCGATCAACCCGGCCGGCGAGGTGCGTCACGACTGACTGCAAGTAATAATAGCCTTCACCGGAATACTGAAATTTTTCTCCGGTCGGGAAGTGGATCTTCAGCGGTTCGCGGCCCGACCGCCAATCTTGGAAGCCTGCGGTGTGGGACAACACATGTCGCGCCGTGATCGCGTCCAGCCGGGGATCACCTTCGAGAAACCGCCAGGGCACGTAACGGCTCAGTGGCGTATCGAGGTCCATCACCCCTTGCTCACACAGTCGGAGCACCGCGTAAGCGAAGACGGTTTTACTGACGGAAGCGGCCTCGAACACCGTGCGCTCGTCCACCGGTTCTGGCGACGAACCGTCCCGTATGCCAAATCCGCGCTGCCAGGCGAGCTGGCCATCGCGCACAAGCGCCAGCGCGGCACCGGGCACGACGGCCTCTTTCATGACGGTCGGGATCAGCTGCTCCAGTTCGGTGAGACCCGAGCGCCACGCATCCGGCCCGCGGCCGTCTGTTTGCGCGCGCACCGCACAGGCCACCGCCCCTTGCCCACAAGCGACCAAGAATTCCCGGCGACGCAGCATGGCTCCCCGCAAGTTCACAAGTGCTCTTCGTAGGTGATGTCGATCTTGGCGAGGAACGCCTGCTTCTTGGCCGCGCCTTGAAAGCGGATGCTGTGCGTGAGCTCGTCGTAGACCCAGCCGTTCTCCGGGTCGGGGCGCACCTCCTGGCCATCCACCAACACGCGCAGGCTTTTCTTGTAGAAGGTCGCGGCCGT
>JBDSGI010000509.1:0-6449 GCA_039919035.1 Opitutaceae bacterium | reverse complement strand
GAAGAGGACGACGACGATAAGCCCAAGAAGAAAACCAAGGGTAAGGGCTGATCACTTGGAGCGCTCCGATCTGTGACTTTGCGAGAGGCAGCCAAAAGGCTGCCTCTTTTTTGCGCCAGTCACGGCGGTTTCCCCAAACGAAACCTGATGCGAACATTGCCTTTTCGCCACGATTCGACCTCCTACGGCAAAATGCTTTTCCCTGCGCGCCCCAGCCCCCGGATTATTGCGGCGGCGATCCTATGCGTGATCGCTGGATGCACCACGGAGCCGGCCCGCATGACCAATCCGCGAATCCCCGCCTCGATCTCGACGGCCCAACTCCGGGCCGGTGACACGCTGACCATCGCCCTCCAAGGCGTCCCCGATCCCACCGTCAGCACCGTGCAGATCGATGAGCAGGGACTCATCAGCCTCCCATTTGTTGGACCAGTGGCCGCGGCCGGCACCGGCACGGCCGAACTCTCACAGCGCATTCGCGAGACCTACATCACGAAAAAATTCTACCGCACCCTGGAAGTCGCCGTGAGCGTGACCGAGCGCTACATTTACGTCGGCGGCGAAGTCCAGCGGCCCGGTCGGGTCGCTTGGTCGTCTGACCTCACGGTCGCAAAAGCGATCCAATCTGCCGGCGGTTTTACGGTCTACGCGAAGGAAACTGCAGTCGGCCTCATCCGCGAGAAGAACGCCTACCCCATCGACGTGAAACTCGCCCAGCGCAACCCCACCGAGGATCCCCGCCTGATGCCGGGCGATTCCCTGCAGGTCCCGCGCTCGCCGTTCTGATTTCGGCGGAACCGCCTCCCTTTTTATGAAAACTCGAACCCGCCTCAGGTCTTCAACAATGCGCTCCCTCGGAATCGCATTTGTCTTGTCGCTTCTCGCTCCGATCTTCGGCGCCGCTGCCGCCACCCCTCCGCCACCGAGCGTGCTGTTCATCGGCAACAGCTTCACCTTCGGCGCCGGCTCGGCGGTGCGATTTTTCCGGCCGAGTTCGGTCATCGATCTGAACAACGAAGGGATCGGCGGCGTGCCGGCGCTCTTCAAGGCCTTCACTGCGCAGGCGGGACTGAATTTTACCGTCAGTCTGGAAACCTCCGGTGGAAAAAATTTTGATTGGCACGTCGAAAACAAGGCGGCCGTCATTGGACGGACTTGGGATATCGTCGTCGCGCACGGTTACAGCACCCTCGACCAAAAGAAGCCCGGCGATCCCGCGCTGCTCGTGAAATCAGGCAAAGACTTGGCGGAGCTACTCCGCGCCAAGAACCCCAAGGTCGACATCCGCCTCGTCGCCACGTGGTCGCGCGCCGACCAAGTTTACCCCGAGAAAGGCCACTGGCATGGCAAGCCGATTGAGCAAATGGCGCGCGATATCCGCGCTGGCTATGACTTGGCCGCCGCCAGTTCTCCCGCGATCCACGCCGTCATTCCGGTGGGCGAGGCTTGGAACCGGGCTTTCCAAGCCGGCGTAGCCGATCCGAATCCCTACGACGGCATCGCCTTCGGCCAAATCGATCTGTGGACCCACGATCACTATCACGCGAGCGCCTACGGGTATTATCTGTCGGCGCTGATGATTTTCGGCGATCTCACCGGCCTCGATCCTCGCTCGCTTGGAAAAACCGAACGTGCGGCGGTTGAGCTGGGCTTCTCGGCCACGCAGGCGGAGGCATTACAAAAAATCGCCTTCGAGGAACTCTCCGCGACGAAAGGCCGCGCCAGTCTGAAGGCGTTCAAGCCCGCGCCCCTTCCCCGCTAAACCGCCGGCGTTATCTCTTCAGGAGCGCAGCCATCTCTTTTGCAAAGTAAGTCAGTATCACATCCGCGCCCGCGCGCTTGATAGCGAGGAGTGATTCATGCCGGCAGCGCGCCAGGTCGAGCCAGCCGAGTCGCGCGGCCGCGTGAATTTGCGCATACTCGCCGGAAACCTGGTAAGCTGCGACCGGCTTGGCCGTCGCATTGCGCACTTCGCGGATGATGTCGAGATACGGGCCGGCGGGCTTCACCATCAAAATGTCCGCGCCCTCCGCATCATCGAGCGCCGCCTCGCGCAACGCTTCGCGGCGGTTCGCGGGATTCATCTGGTAGGTCGCCTTGCTCAGCAAACGCGTGCCCGCCGCCTGCGCGCTGCCGACGGCTTCGCGAAAGGGGCCGTAAAACGCGGAATTATATTTCACTGCGTAAGCAAGAATTCCCGTGCCCGAAAATCCCGCCGCATCAAGCGCCCGCCGAATCGCGCCGACGCGGCCATCCATCATGTCGCTGGGCGCCACCAAATCGACGCCCGCGCGCGCCTGCAGCACGGCCATTTTTTCCAGCAGGCTCACGGTGCGGTCGTTTTCGACATCGTCGCGCGCGACCGTAAGCACGCCATCGTGCCCGTGCGAGGTATAGGGATCGAGCGCGACATCGGTGATGACGGCGAGCTCGGGCACCGCCTTCTTCACCGCGCGGACCGCGCGAAGCAAGAGCGTGTCCTCGTTCAAGGCCTGCGTGCCGTCGTCGTCCTTCAGTTTCGGATCGAGCTTGGGAAACAGCGCGACGGCGGGCACGCCCAGTTTATGCAGCGACCGGCATTCCTTAACGAGGTCGGTAACGTTCAGTCGGAAGACGCCCGGCATCGACGCGATTTCCTCGGGCGCGCCCCTGCCCTCGACGACAAACAGCGGCGCGATGAAATCCGCCGGCCGCAGCACGGTCTCCTCCACCATCGCGCGCAGCGCGGCCGTGCGACGCAAGCGCCGCGGACGTTGACTGAGATTGAGCGGGAAAGAGTCGGCCATGGGTGAAGCCAGAACGAGAACAGGCAACCCACCGTGCCGCGACATGATTTCACCATTCAGATGAAGGTTGCCGACGAGCGTGCCGACGCCCTCATTGGTTGCACTCACGTCCACCCCATGATGCCGCTCCCTCGTTTTTTTTCCTTTATCGCGGTCACACTCGCGCTCCTCGGCAACCCTGCGCAGGCCCAAACGACGCCACTGCCCGCCAAGGAGAAATTCCACCTCTTTCTGCTCGTCGGCCAATCCAACATGGCCGGCCGCGGCACAGTGACGCCCGCCGACAACACACCGAGCCCGCGCGTGCTCATGCTCAATCAGGCCGGGGCGTGGGTGCCCGCCGTTGACCCGCTGCATTTCGACAAGCCGGCGGTCGTTGGCGTGGGGCTCGGTCGCAGCTTCGCGAACGTCATCGCCGAAGCCAGTCCCGGCGTCACGATTGGGTTAATTCCGTGCGCGGTGGGCGGGTCGCCCATCGATGCGTGGGAGGCCGGTTTTCTCTACGCGCCCACGAAGAGCCACCCGTGGGACGATGCGATGCGCCGGGCTAAACTCGCGTTGCCAGCCGGCACGCTGAAAGGCATTCTCTGGCACCAAGGCGAGTCCGACTCCACTGCCATCCTCGCTCCAACCTACGCCACCAAACTTCACAATCTTATTGGACGAATGCGCGCCGAACTGAACGCGCCGCAGGTGCCGTTTGTCGTCGGGCAGCTCGGCCGTTTTGCGGAAAGCCCATGGGATGAATTCAAGATGATCGTCGATCAAGCGCACCGTGAGCTTCCCGCGAAAGTGCCGGCCACCGCGTTTGTCAGCTCGGAGGGATTGGTGCATCGCGGCGACAAGGTTCACTTCGACTCGGACTCCTATCGCGAGTTGGGTCGGCGCTACGCCGCAGCTTACTTAAAACTAACCGGGGGCAAGTGAACGGCCCGCCCGCTCACCCCTTTTGCAGGATGTGGTAGTTGGCCATCGAGATGCCGCTCAGCATCGCGCCGACGATCCCGAGAAAACCCTGATCCGTGCCGCAGAGATAGAGATTCGAAAAAGCCGTTCGGCCGTCGCGGATTTTCTGCGGTGCGCCGTAAATCGCACCGTTGAAGTGGCCGGTAAATTTCGTGATCGTGCGCGGCGTAAACATGTCACTCGACACCGAGGCAGCCGCGAGCGCCGCATCGTCCACCGCCGGCAGGAAACGCCGCGCGCTGCGCTGCATCGCGGCGAACCACCGCCGCTTTTCCGCCGCATATTCCGCGTCGCCCAAGCCGAACCAGCTGTCGGGACGGGCGAGGCACGTCACCCGGAAAATCCCGTCTGCCAGTTCCCGCCCAGGGCCAAAGTCGAAATTATTGGGCAGGCAAATCACGCCACTGCGGACATCGACCGGCCCGGCGGGACACGCGTAGTCGAAACGCGGCGAGTCGTTGAAAAAGACGATGGTATCGTCGCCCCACCCGAGCGCCGCCGGCTGGCGATTCAGGATCGCGATGGTTTCGACGAAGGAGTGGCCGCCGGGAGAGATTTTGGATTTTGGATTATCGCCGCTCGATTGTTCGGGCAGCAAAGCAGCCGTCTCAGGCGCACCGATCGAGGAGATGATATGGCCGGCGGTGATTTCCGAGCCGTCATCGAGCACGAGGGCGGAAGCCTGGCCGTCGCGCGTGACTATTTTTTGCACGCCGCATTTCATCCGGCGCTCGCCGCCGGCGGCGCGGTATTTTTCCAAAAGCACGCGCAGCACGAGCCGCACGCCTTCAAACGGACGGGCGAAGCCTTCGAGAAAGAGCGCCTTGAACATGATCACGAACTGGCCGAACTCCATGTCGTGCTCCGTCGCGCTGCCGTAATACATTAGCGGACAAAACAGCATGTCCTCCAGCACGGGATCGGTGATGTGACACCGCACGATCTCGCGCGCCGAAATCGGCACGGCGTCGAGCGAGACATCGTCGAAGTTGCGCACGGCCGCGGTGAGCGCGCGAAAGCCGTCGATCTGCGCAGGGAAACGCGCGGCGACCTCGCCCTCAAGCACGGCGAAGTCGTTCGTGAAGCGCAGCGAGGTCTCGCCGTGCGCGCCAAAGGCGATGCGGGACTGCTTCTGCTCGCAGAGCGCGAACTCGTCGCGGTCGATGCGCAGCTGGCGCAGGAGTTTCGTGAGCGGCGTGCCTTTGACACCGGGTCGCACGAAATTCGTCATCGCGTGGAGACCCACGTCGTATCTGCGGCCGTCGATCGAATAGAAACCGTTGAGCCCGCCGGCGGAGTTGTGTCGCTCGAAGATGCAGACCTTCTTCCCGAAGTGTGCCAGCCGGATTCCCGCCGCGAGACCGGACATGCCGGCACCGATAATGGCGACGTCGTAATGCGATCGGGTGTTCACGTCGGGGAGTTGAAACGCGTAGGGGCCCAGACGCAAAGTCCGGAACTAGCAGCCAAGTCAGTCCAAGTCATTTCTTCGCGTCTTGGCGTCTTTGCGTTTCAACAAAAAAGCCGGGCAATGCGCCCGGCTTCGTTTACCAGTTCGCTTCGATTCAACCCTTCGCCGCGAGCGCATTGAACTTCGGGACGAGATAGGCGGCGCAGCTGTCGAGCGAGGCGAGTTGCATGTAATCGGCCTCCGGCACCTCGATACTGTAGCGCTTGCGAAGCTCCATCACGATATCGAGAAAATCCATGCTATCGAGCTGGAGCTGGTCGCGCAGGCGCACATCGGGCTTCACGTTGCTCAAGTCCTCATCGGGTGCGATATCCGCGATGATATCGAGCACCACCTGCTTGCATTCGTCGTTCGTCATGATCAGTGGCGCAGGATTAGGCGACAAAGCGCCGAACAATCAACGTGGAATTTATTCCGAGCATACCGAAGGAGTTATTCAGGATCGTGTCCACTTTCGCAACCTGCCGCGGCTGATTTAGCACCAGCCCCGGGATCGCACAGAGGGGATCGAGGTCATCGACGTTGATGGTCGGGTGAACGATCAAGTCGTCGAACGACGGCAGGTTGCCCGCGAGTTCGAGCGCGCCGGCCGCGCCCATGGCGTGGCCGATGAAACTTTTAGTGTTGTTGATGTGGGTGTCCGTGCAGCCCTCGCCAAACACCGCGCGGATTGCCTCGCACTCCTGAATGTCACCCAGCGGGGTCGCGGTGGCGTGGGTGTTGACGATGTGGATGTCGCGCGGCGCAAGTCCGGCTCGCGCGAGGGCGGCGCGGACGCATTCCGTCTGTCGCACCGGATTGGGCAACACGTAGTCGCTCGCGTCGCTGTTCACGTGATAGCCAGCGATCTCGGCGTAAATCTTGGCGCCGCGCGCCTGGGCGTCTTCCAACCGCTCCAACGTGTAGAGCGCGCCGCCCTCGGCGATCACGATGCCGTTGCGCGCCTTGTCGAAGGGCCGCGAGGCCTTGTGCGGGTCGGCGTGAGTCGCCAGGGCGTTCTGAGATTTGAAGCCCGCGAAAATTCCAAACGTGTGAATGCTCTCGCTCACGCCGCCGCAGATCGCGAAATCCACCTCGCCGAGCCGTAGCATTTGGGTCGCGTGAATCAGGCCCATGTTGCCCGCCGCGCAGGCCGCCCCGATGGTGTAGGCGGGACCGGTCACGCCGAGATTCAGCGACGCCTCGCCCGCCGGGTTGTTGGCGACGGTGCGGGGATTATGGTAGTG
>JBDSGI010000508.1:0-4309 GCA_039919035.1 Opitutaceae bacterium | reverse complement strand
GAGACGTTGGTCTTGAGCTCGCGCATAAGGCGCTCGCGCAGCTGGCGGGAGGTGACGAGCTTGCCCTCGGTGCCGACGAGCGGCCCATCGTTGACGCAGAACTGCATCTCGAGGGTCGGCGGATCGATCTGGGTGAAGGGGAGGGCGTGACCGTTTTCGTCCACCGTGAGGGTGTCACCGATGTCCACATCCTCGAAGCCAGCGAAGCCGACGATGTTGCCGGCGACGGCGGTCTCCGTCTCGCGGGTGCCGAGACCTGTGAACTCAAAAATCTTGGTGATCTTGGCGCGGATGCGTTTGTGATCCGAGTGGCGGACGACGAAGACGCTGTCGCCGATCTTGGCGGTGCCGCCGAGAATTTTGCCGACGGCGATGCGGCCCACGTAGTCGGACCAGTCGAGATTGGAGACGAGCATGTGGAACGGCTCGTCGGGCTTGGCGAACGGCGGCGGGACGTGGTCGAGGATCGTCTGGAAGAGGGGCGTCATGTCCTTCTTCTCTTCGCCGAGGTGATACATCATGTAGCCGTCGCGGCCGGAACCGTAGACGACCGGGGCGTCGAACTGCTCTTCGGTGGCATTGAGCTCCATCAGGAGTTCGAGCACCTTGTCATACATCTTGGCGGGCTCGGCGTTGTCGCGGTCAATCTTGTTGATGACGATCACGACCTTGAGGCCGTGGGCGAGCGCCTTGCGGAGCACGAAACGGGTTTGGGCCTGCGGACCGTCGTAGGCGTCGATCACGAGGAGCACGCCGTCGACCATACGGAGGGCGCGCTCAACTTCCCCGCCAAAGTCAGCGTGGCCGGGGGTGTCGACGATGTTGACGATCTTATCCTTCCAGTGAACGGAGGTGTTCTTGGCCTTGATCGTGATGCCCTTCTCCTTTTCGAGGTCCATGGAATCCATGGCGCGGACCTGGACGGCCTGGTTGGCGCGATAGACGCCGCCCTCCTTGAGGAGCTGGTCGACGAGGGTGGTCTTCCCATGGTCAACGTGGGCAATGATAGCGATGTTACGGATGCTCTGGTTCATATTCGGGCGCGGTCGGATGTTGGAAAAAGAGGCCCAACGTGCGCGCCGCCCCAAGCGAAGGCAAGGCCGAAGGCGGCCGCGGGTAAATTACGCGCGATGGGAAACCGGTTTAAATGAAAGGTCGCATGCACCGGGCCGTCGAATCCAACGGGCAAGAAGGTGATGGCGCTTTGTCCGCGTTGCGCCCGCTTGCACGCGCCGCGGGCCCCAGCTTTACCTCGGTTGCCTTGGCCGAGTCCGCTTTCGTCCTACGGGCCGGTCTCCGTCAATTTCCAAAACCCTCAGGAGCGAAGGAAAAGGAACCAGCACGCGACTGCGGCAAACCCGCTGGCGCCGGCGGCGAGCACCCCGATGCGCGTGGCAGGCCGGAGGCGTTTCCAGTGGCGCTGCACCCACGCGGCGATGGGTCGCAGACGGAGTTCCAGCCAGTCGAGGACGATCGCGACGTGGCGGGACTCGGTGGCAAGGAGTGCCCCGGCGATGCCAAAAAAGACGAAGGCAGGCCCGGGCAGCACCACGAGGATCGCCCCGATTATCAGGGCGATAATCGCCACCCCGAATTGCACCACGCGGTGCCATGCAGGCGTGTCTTTGCGGTGTCGGCGCGCGTTTGCATAGGACTGCTGAAACCGTTGGCCGGGATGGCCGCGCTTCAGTGCGAGGAATTTTCGCTTTAGGGAGGTCAGCATGGGTGCTTGCGATCGACGTTTGGAATTTGGTTTCTCTTTCCCGGGGGGACGAGGGAATTTTATTAATGCGCAGCCCCAGCCGCCGCGCGGTGGGGGTGGCGGTGGCGGCGCAGTCGCCAGACGATGCAGGCGCAGAGCGCGAGCTTGAGGCCGTAGATCGCCACGAGCAGCGCGAACTGGCTCGCGTCGGGATCGTGGCTGAGATCGCCGATCATGATGGCAACGTAGGACCGCGCGACGTAGGCGGGGAGGCACACCCAGAAATAAACCCGCAGCTTCACCTCGGTGAGCGCGAGGAGATAATTCCGCGCGAAATACGGCAGGCCGGGCACGAGGACCGCGAGGAGGCAGACGCCGGCGTGCTCGCCGGGCAGGATATGCGGAAGGTGGTGGCCGCGTCGCGTGAGGAGACGCTCGACCGGCCCCCGCAGAAAGCTGCGGGAGATCCAATACGAAGCCAGCAGATGAAACGCGGTGAGGCCGATTACCAGTGGGAGGCCGAGGACGGGTCCGAATTTCGCGCCGACGACCAGATACACGATGGCGATAGAAAACCCCGCGAGAGGCAAAACCGCCATGAGGCCGATGACCAGAATGGAGCTCAAACCGGCGATCGAATCGCTGATTTCCTTCAAGCTCAGGCGGCCGGTAGAGTAGAGCCAGAGGGCGGCGGCGGCCACGATCAGCAATGCCAGCGCGCCCAAATAAACATCGCGTCGGCGAAATTTTTTTCGGCGACGATTCGCCGCGGCCCGACTTTGAGGGGCAGGTTTGGGTGCCGTGGACATTCGTTCAGAGTGCAACAAGGAAGGTGGACGCCGGACTCGAGCGATAGACCGATGAATCGCCCGTAAGTGCGGGGAGCCCTCTTTTTAGCCGGGAACTGTGAGCGCGGCGGTGAGTCTGTCTCCCCGTGTTATGACGGCGGCGCGGGGTCCGTGAGCCCCCGCCGTCGTTCCTCCTTTATGTTTTCCTCCCTTAAAGAATGGAATAAATCCTCCCCCCGCCGAGACGCGGCATTGGGCGGACGTGTGTCGGGCTCGGTCGCGCGGCGCCGCGGACACCGTTCCCGCTGGTGGATTCTCGTGGCAGCCATTGTCCTTTGCGGGGCCTATTTCTGGCTGAGCTCGGCGCGCCGGCTTCAGGTGCCGATTCACAACAAGGCGTATGGGCCGGGCTCGGCCGAATTTTCCAACGCGCTCGGTCCGCTGCTTGGCGCCGAGTTTCTGGCGGGGAACTCCATCCAGACCCTGATCAACGGCGATCAGTTTTTTCCGGCAATGCTGGCCGCGATCCGCGGGGCGAAGCAGACGATCACGTTAGAGACCTACATCTGGGCGCCGGGGAAGATCAGCGACGAATTTATCGAGGCCTTGAGCGAGCGCGCTCGGAGCGGGGTTAAAGTCCATGTGATGATGGATGGCATGGGCACGCTCAAGTTTCGCCGGGAGGATCGCGAGCGGATGGAGCAGGCCGGGGTCGAGCTGGTCAAATACGGCCGGGAGCACTGGTATGAGATCAAGCCCAACATCAGCCACCGCACGCACCGGAAATTGCTGATCGTCGATGGCCGCGTCGGATTCGCCGGCGGAATGTGCATCGACGACAGCTGGATGGGCAACGCGAATTCGCCCAAAGTGTGGCGCGAGACCCAGGTGCGGGTGGAAGGCCCGGTGGTGCTCCAGATGCAGGCCGTTTTTGCCACAAACTGGCTGCAGACGACGGCGCGGCTGCTGATCGGGCCGGAGTATTTTCCGGATACGAAGCGGTCCGGCAGCAGCCTCGCGCAGTGCATCAGGAGCGGACCGGGCGAGGGGCTGGAGTCCGTTCGCCTGAGCTATCTCGCGGCGATCGCCGCGGCGCAGAAATCCATCGAGATCGGGAATGCTTACTTCGTGCCGGACGATCTGGCGATCGACACGTTGGTAGAGGCGCGCAAGCGCGGCGTGCGCGTCCGCATCATCGTGCCGGCGATCAACGATTCGCGCTTCGGGCGGGCGGTGTCGCGTTCACGGTGGGGCAAGCTGCTCGCGGCGGGAGTGGAATTCCATGAGTATCTGCCCGCGATGTTTCACTCGAAGACGATGGTGGTGGACGATGTGTTCGTCACCGTGGGATCGGCGAATTTCGACAACCGGTCGTTCTCAATCAATGACGAGGACGCCCTGAACGTGATCGACCGGGCGGTCGCGCGGGATTTGCTCAAGGCGTTCGAAGACGACCTGAAGAAATCGCGACCCCTCTTGCGCGAGGAATTCGAGCAGCGCTCGATCTTCATCCGCATCGCGGACCACGTGTGCGGGGTGTTTCGTTCGCAATTTTGAAATGCGATCCGTGGGCGATAGGCGCCCCGGCCGGTGCCCTGGCCGCCGGGCTGCGGCAATCACTTTTTGCTCTTTGTTCCGTCAGAACGGTAGGCATCGACGCGTTTGAAATCGGACCAATCGTATTCCATGCGCTCGCCGAGTTTGCGGAGGGCGACGCGCGCGGTGCCGCTGGGTTCGTCGTCGTCCACGACGGGTTTGCCGGGATTCAGAGGGGGATCGAAAGTCAGATCGAAATCGACGTCGGTAATCCGGGCGAGGC
>JBDSGI010000507.1:0-11238 GCA_039919035.1 Opitutaceae bacterium | reverse complement strand
CGCCGTTGGAGCTGGATGCCACGGCGTTTGACGTCGCCCGCTTCGCGCAGGAACTCCGTCGCATCGGCTTAGTGGGGCGTTAGACGTTTTTCGAAAAACTCCGGCCGCGAGGCATCGACCAAGGTTGAACTCAACCGTTCGGCCCTAGCAGGCTGCTGAAAAACGGCCCGTTTTAATATAGCGCTCGGATAATTTCGTGATTTTCACAGTAAACAGAGGCTCCGCACCGGAGTTTCCGCGCCGGTCTCGGCGCGGCCCGCAGTGTTTGCGGGCCGAAGCGCGATGTGCGGGCACACCGCGGGCCCGGCGGGCGTTATGCCCGCGCCGTTTGCGGCGGTCCGCTCACCATCAGCTTTGCCATCCGCACCAGGTTCCAAGTCGCGACGACGTATTGGCCGTGTGCATGCGTGCGCTCGACGCCGCGGTAGCGGCTCTTGCGGAAGCCACCGGTGGTCTTCGTCCAGCCGAAGATCTCTTCGATGCGCTTGCGCACTTTCTGGCTCGCGGCGTGCGCGGCGGTGCACATGACCCGCATGGTCTTCTGTCCGGCTTTGAGCGCAGGGTGCGGCACGATGCCCAATTCGCGCATGCCGGTAACGAACTCCGCGGTGTGATAACCTTTGTCGCCACCATTGGTCTTCGGCTTGAAACCGCGGTTGCGCAGTTCCACTGCCTGTCCGACGGCCACCTGCGACTCGGGCGCGCCGACGGCCGGGTGCACCTCGAACAACACGCACAACCCGTGGCGGTTTTCCATCGTGGCGTGGCCGGCGAACGACAGGCGCGCTTCCTTGCCGGGGCCTTTGCGCACGAGCTTCGCCTCCGCATCAGTGGTGGACTCGTGCGTGGCGTTGCCGCGTTTCTCGCCTTTGAAGTCGGTCCAGTTGTTGCCGCTACCCGGTCCTTCGTCGGTGCCCTTCGGCTTGAAACTCTTCAGCGAGGCCCACGCTTCGATCAGCGTGGCGTCCACACTGAAGTGATCGTGCGACACCCAGCCGTGCCGGCGTGCGACCTCGACCACTTCATAGAAGAAGATGTCAGCCACCTCGTGCGCGAGGAGCCGCGCCTGGTTCTTGCTGAAGGTGGACGCGTCGAACACTTCCTGGTCGAGTGGCAGGTCGACAAACCAACGGAAGAGCAGATCGGTTTGCAGCCGCGCGCAGAGCTGGCGCTCGCTGCGCACCGTGTAGAGCGCCTGCAGCACCTTCCCCTTCAGCAGCGTCTCCGGCGGAATCGAGGGCGCGCCGTCGGCCGCATAAATCTCGTCGAAGTGGCTGCTCATCGCGCGCAGCACTTCGTCGCACATCCGCTTGATTGGCCGGATCGGATGATCGGCGGCGATCAGCGTCTCGACGTTGATCAAGCTCACGAAACTCGGCTGGGAGGGAATGTTTCCGCGCATGCCATCACGACGATCCGCCTCCCCCAAGCGTTGCGGACTTTTTCAGCAGCCTGCTAGGGGTCGGACGAAACGACGACGCGCGATGAGGGGCATGCGAGAGCGCGCAAGATCGTTTCACGAGCGGACCGATGGAAGAGTGTTGGCGCTTTTATTACAGGAGACCCGCTGCCATGAAGTTCGCGGGCACTGCGATTCGGCGCGGGCGAAAAACATTTGCGCACGCCGAGGCAGCTATTTACTCGCGTCATCGCACCGGAACCGCCGCGCGTATTGGGCGAGCATTACACAGCGAACGCGTGGCGGCAGACAGCCGAGGAATTCAGGTAGGCTGGAGTAACGCGGAGCTTCCGATCGGAAGAGGCAAGACGCCGCCTGGTGGCTCAACTCCGGCATCGCCAGAAAATCTCGCCGCGTCGGCGGGGTTCCGTCGACGGTCGCGTCGGCCGCGCGATGTCACGCCAATGATTCACCGTCCTATGACGACCAGACCGTTCCGGGAAGACTGCTGGTAGTGGAGGCAACGCCCCCGTGGTGGGAGTGAGGTTCGACGTTTCTGGCAACGGGAACGCCGGCGAAATGGCCGCCGGAGTCGTCCGACTAGCGGTGGGCGGGGAGCTGGGGCGTGCTGGCCGGGGGCTGGCGGTGCTTTGTGCCCTGCTCGTAGGCGTAGGCCAGCTTGATGAGGGTCGGTTCGGAGTAGGGCAGGCCGAGAAAGGAGAGACCCGCCGGAATCGTGCCGCTGCTGTAGCCGATCGGGACGGTGATGATCGGAGTGTAGATCATGAAGGTGTTGATCGAGACGGTGCCGCTGTTGCTTTTGTAGGGAGGCGTGGTGGCTTCGGCGATCAGCGAGGGTTCCTGCTCGACCGTCCTCAGCGCGACCGCGTCGAGCTTCAAATCGGCCATGATCTTCGCGAAGTTAATCATGAGTTGTTCGCGGGCTCGGTTGGCTTCCAGAATTTTGGCCGGGTCGGCGGGTCCCCGTGGACCGGCGCCACGCCCGGCGCCCCCCGAATAGCCGGTGCCGCCGTTTTTCGCCATGATCTGCTTAAAGCCCTTCTCGAAGTCGGGGTGATTGTTGATGTCGGCGCGCGTTTTGATCTCGGAATTCGGGGTGCGGGCCAGGTAGACGCGGAGGGCTTCGTCGCTGAGGGTGGGGTCCGAGGCACGCTTGGACATGAGTTCCTTCAGGTCCGGAACGACGATGTCGACCACCGTGGCGCCGGCCGCTTTCAGCTCGTCGAGAGCTTGCTGGAAAACCGCGTCGACGCGTTTGAAATCTTCGGAGTCTGGATTCGAGCCGCTTCCGACCGATGCGCGAAGAGCGCCGATGCGCGCTCCTTTGAGGGCATTCTTGTCGAGGAACGCGGTGTAAGTTTTGGG
This sequence comes from Opitutaceae bacterium, assembly GCA_039919035.1. GTDB lineage: Bacteria > Verrucomicrobiota > Verrucomicrobiia > Opitutales > Opitutaceae > ER46. Next base: position 8,453 of record JBDSGI010000507.1, on the reverse strand, counting down.
AGTGTGAATGATGCCCATCGCGGTGATGGGATCCTCGGGATCGTAGCCGACCATGCTGTCGAGGAGTTTGGCCAAATCGGTGACGGTGCGAGCCATGGGTCCCATCTGGGCGGTGGGGATGGGGTGTCCGTCCCACATGCCGGTGCGACTGATCAGGCCCGGAGTGGCGCGCATGCCGGTCGAGGCCGCCCACGCGGCGGGGCGTTTGAGGGAGGAGCTGGTTTCCTCGCCTAGCGTGACAGTGGAAAAACTTGCGGCGAGGGCGCCGCCGGAGCCGCCGGACGAGCCGCCGACGGTGCGATCAAGCGCGTAGGGATTGCGGGAATGGCCGAACAGCGTGCTGTAAGTGTCGCCGCCGGCGTATTCGCTGAGCGTGGTCTTGCCGAGAATGATGGCGCCTTCCTTGCGGAGCTTGGCGACGACGAAGGCGTCGAGCGGGGGGCGGTAGTTGGAGAACACGGCGACGCCTTGGGTGGTCGCCATTCCGGCGGCGTCGATTTCATCTTTCACGAGGACGACGACGCCGTGCATCGGTCCGGTAAGCTGCCCCGTCTTGGCGAAGGCGGCATCGAGTTTGTCGGCTTCAGTGAGTGCGGTCGGATTGAGCGAGATGACGCAGTTGAGGGACGGCCCCTTCTGATCGTAGGCGGCGATGCGATCCAGATAGAGCTGCACGAGTTGGCGCGAAGTGAGTTCGCGCGCGAGGATGGCGGCTTGGATATCGGCGACGGTGGTCTCAACGACGTTGAATGGCTTGGCCGAGGCGGCGGGGAGGGCGAAAAGGAGTGCTGAACAAAGCAAGCCGGCGAAACCGGTGCGGCGGAGGTGACAAGGGAGGTGGAGAGCGAGCATGGAAAAATGAATAGGTGGTTGGGCGGCGGTGGACGGAGGCGTGGGATCAGTAGTCGAAGCGTTCGCCTGGCAGGGGCGGCGTGGTGGGAGGGGCCTTGCGGTTGTGCGAAAGCTGCTCGTAGGCGTAGGCGACCTTGAAAAGGGTCGGTTCGCTCCAAGGGCGGCCGAGGAATTCGATCGCGATTGGACCGTTGTCTTTTTGAATGTAGCCAGCGGGAACGAGCACGGCGGGCAGGCTGGTGATGGAGCTGAAGTTATTGTCCTGGTCGACGCCCCGCTCCAAGTGCGGCGGGGGCGGGACGCTCTTGAAGGGGTGCACGACCGCATCGAGGCGATATTTGTCCATGAGTTCGACGAGGGTGGCTTTCAGGGTTTCCTGCGTGGCGCGACGGGCGAGAAAATCCGGGTGATGCATCAGAGAATCAAATTCGCGGTAGGCTTTGGCGATGCCGGGTTTCACGAGGGCACCGCCCTTTTCGATCAGCTCATCCATGTTGCGGATGACGGCGTTGGGGCCGAGGCGACGGAAGTAGAGGTTATAGGAAAACTGACCTTCGTAGGAGTTGGTGCGGGTGTCCTCGAGGAGCGCGAAGAGGTTCAGGCCGGTGGAGATCGGGTCGACGATGATGGCGCCGGCTTCTTTCATCTGCGCGATGGCTTTCTCGACGAGGGCGAGGCCCTCGACGTGAATTTCGCCCGTGCGAAAGAGGTCGCGAAACACGCCGATGCGGGCGCCGCGCAATCCACCTTTATCGAGGAATGCGGTGTAGGGCTCTTTGGGGGTCATGCCGGGCGAGGAAATGGTCAGCAAATCCTCGGCATCGAAACCGGCGATGACGGTCGTCAGGGCGGCCACATCGTAGACGGATCGCGCCATCGGGCCGCAGCGCTCCTGTGTGAAAGACGTCATGATTTGGCCGGTGCGCGGAATCAGCCCGCGCGTCGGAGCGAGTCCTACGACGCTGTTGTTGGCGGTGGGATTCCGAATGGACACCCCGGTTTCGCTGCCGAGGCCAAGTTGGGCGAAGCCGGCGGCGAGACTGGCGCCGGTGCCGCCGCTGGACCCTCCGGGAGTGAGCGCGAGATTGTAGGGATTCGAGGTGCGGCCGAGCACGGTGCTCTGGTCGCCGCGGGGCGGTGTGCCGAACCAGTCGCTCATGTTGACCTTGGCGAGGATGATGGCGCCGGCGGTGCGGAGGCGGGCGACGACGGTGGCGTCGTGGAGCGGTTGCGAGGCTTTCAGCGGGAGAAATCCCCCGGACGTCGGTAGATCCTTCGTGTCGAAAAGATCTTTCAACACTATGGGGACGCCGTGGAGCGGGGAGCGCGGGCCCTTGGTCTTGCGCTCGGCATCGAGGGCCCGGGCGGTCTCGAGCGCTTTCGCGTTGAGCGTGATGATCGCATTGATGTGCGGCCCAGCCTGGTCGTAGGCCGCGATGCGGCCGAGGTAGAGGCCAACGAGTTTCTCCGAGGAGAGCGCTCCGGCATCCATCGCGGCGTTAATGTCGGCGAGAGTAGCAGTCTGGAGATCAAACGTCGCGCCGCGCGCGACCGACGAAAAAAACAGTGCGGCGAGGGCGACAGATTTAGCGAATGCTGGCATAGGAGGGAAACTCGTAGGTGAAGGACTCGCCGGGCAGCGCGGGCGTCGTGGCCGGGTTCTTGCGATGTTTCGTGGCGACCTCGTAGGCATGCGCGAGCTTGATAAGCTCGAGATCGGAGTGCTCTCGGCCGAGGAACTGGATGGCGATGGGGAAGTTTTTCGTCGGCGTGTAGCCCCCGGGGACCACGACGGCCGGGAGGCCGGTGGTGGAGGTGAGGTTGTTGGTGCCGGGACGATCGCCGTAGCTGCCGCCGCGCCGCTCGCCAGCCGCCGCCGCTGGTCGGGCGGAATCGCGCACGGGCACGACCAGCGTGAACGGCAGCACGAAGCCATCGAGTTTGTAGCGCGTCTGCAGCTCAGCGATGAGATCGATATAGACGCGGCGGGCGGCGTAGCGGGCCTGGTAGTCGGGACTCTTGTCGGGAGACGGGAGCGCGGCGGCAGTCAGCATGGAGGCGCCGAATTTTTCCTTGCCGACCTTCGCAATCATTTCGGCGGTGTTCTTAAACGGAGCTGCTGAACCGAGGCGGGCAAGATAGGCGTCGGTGAAGGCAAATTTTTCGTATTCGGCGGTGCGACCGCGACCTTGACCGGTGTCGGTGGCGATCTGCGGATTTCCGGTAAGGAGCGGATCGACGATGGCGGCGCCGGCGGTGCGCAGATCGGTGAGTGCTAGCTCGAAAATCGCACGCGGCTCGTCGAACTCGGCCCCGCTTGGAATCATCTCGCGGAGGACGCCGAGGCGTTTGCCCACGAGCGTGGCCGTCTTCAAATGCTGCGCCCAGTTGTCCTGCGGGAAGTGGCCCATCGGGCTGAAGGTGGTGAAGTCTTCGGCATCCCAACCGGAGATCACGGAATAGAGGGTGGCGACGTCGTAGACACTGCGGCCCATCGGGCCCGGTCGGTCTTGCGTGGCACCGCGAGGCACGATGCCGGCGCGGCTGATCATGCCGTAGGTGCCGACGAGCCCGACGATGGAGCAGTTGGAGGACGGGCTTTGCACGGAAACGCTCGTATCGGTGCCGACCGCGAGGGTCGCAAACGTTGCGGCCATGGCGACGCCGGAGCCGTTGCTGGAACCGCCAGGGGAGAGGTCTAGGTTGTAGGGGTTTAGACTCTCGCCGATGGGGTGGGTCTCGTCGAACCCGGTGCCGAACCAATTGGCCGTGGAAACCTTCGCGAGGATGATGGCGCCGGCAGCTTTCATGCGGGCGACGATCGTGGCGTCACGCGGTGGAATCGGTGCACCGAACGGCTTGAAGCCGGCGGTCGTGGGCAGGCCCGCGACGTCGATCAGGTCTTTCAGCACCACGGGAATCCCGTGGAGCGGAGAGCGCGGCCCCTTGGCTTTGCGCTCGGCGTCGAGCGCGCGCGCTTCGTCCAAGGCGCGGGGATTCAGCGTGATGACGGCGTTAACTTTGGGTCCGGCTTTGTCGTAGGCCTCGATGCGCTTGAGGTAGAGTCCAAGGAGCTTTTCAGAGGTGAGCGCACCGGCGTCGAGAGCGTCGTTGATGTCGGCGACGGTGGCGGTCGTGAGTTCGAACGTGCGCGGCGCGGCGAGAGCGAGCGGAGCGGCGGCGAGGGTAAGGACGAGGGCGAGTGAGCGAAGTGAGTGCATGGGAGTAGCCGGCCCAAGGCCGGGGCAAGCGAGGTAGAGGAGGGGTGCGCCCTCGCGGGGCGCACGCGGAAGTTAGAAACCGCGGCGCAAGGTGAGCTGCCAACGGCGGCCGGGCATCGCCTGGGCGAGGGCGTCGCCCAAAGTGTCGCCGGTGCGAGGCTTGAAGTAGCGCTCGTTGAGCGCGTTGAAGAGGTCCAGTTTCACGTTCCATTTTCCGACGCCCCAGAAAATGTTGGTATTGAAAATGTAGTTGAGAGGAAGGCGCACGATGCCGAGGCGGCCGGTGTCGACGGCGGAGAGGTAGTTGGCGTTGATCGTGAAACCGAAACCGTTGCGCAGCGTGTAGCCGGTGCTGAGCGCAGCCTGAACGCGGGGATTCCCGCTCTTATATTTGAACGCGTCCACTTTGTCGGGCAGGGTGACGCGGCTACGGCCCCCGTAGAGGAAGGCTTCGGCGGGATAGACGACTTTTCCAGTAGTGGGATCGACGACATCCTGAAAGCCGAGGGTGCGGGCATCGACCAGCATCGTGCCGCCGCTGTTGGGAATAAATTCGGTCTCCTGCTGCAGGGCATAGGCGGTGACGAAGAATCTCTTGATCGGAACCCACTTCACTTCGAATTCCTCGCCGGTCGTGGTCGTGGAGCTTGCGAAGGCGCCCGCGGTCGCGGTGGCCGCGGCCGGATCTTCGTCGGGAGACTGCAGGATGATGCGCGTCTGCTTGTAGACGGAAGCGGTGACGAACACTGTGTTCTTAAAGAAACTCGCCTTCACGCCGGCCTCTTTCAGTTCGGCGCTGCCAATGTGGCCGGCGGCGATGATCGCGTCGCTGATCCGGTTGTCGCTGCCGTCGAGGGCGAGACTGGAGCGGGCGAGGGTGAGGTAAGGGCGAAGGCCGAACGGCAACTGTTGTGAGAGACTCGCGCTCCACGATACGCCATCGTCGGTGCCGCGGGAAGAGGTTTCCGTATTGATTTGACGCAGCGGATTGGCGTTCGAGGTGCCGGCGCCGCCGATGGCCCAGACGCCTGCGTAGTTCCAGTTTTTCGCTTGGGAAGAGTCCCAGCGGCCGCCGATGATGAAATTCGTTTTTTGGAGGAGATCGATGTCGAGCATGGCGCCGACGCCCGCTTCGGTAAACGAGGTGCGGCCGTGGGCGGTCCACGGAAAACTGTCGTCGCTCAGCGGGTCGGCATTCTCGAAGGGATTGGCAAACGTCGTATTCGGCGTCATGCCGCCGCGTTCATCGACCCATGTCGCCGCCATCGCATCGGAGCGGTGGGTGCCGTAGTCGCCGCCGCTGCTCTTGGTGTTAGCGCGCGTGTAACGGAAATTTACGGACGCGAGGCTGTTGATCGCGACCCAATCAGGGAGGCGGGTGAGGCGCTTCACGGCCGTGAGCTTGTTCTCCCAGAGCAGCACATCGTTCTTCGGGCTGAACGGCTGGTTGGAGATTTTATATTGGTCCATGCTGTCAAAGAAAATCTGGTTCTTCACCGTGAAGTCCGGATTGCGGTCGTAGATGAGGTCGAAGTAGCCGGTGACGAGTTCCGCGCGGAGATTGCGCTCGAAGGCCGCGGAGCGACGCCGGTCGAGGGTATCGTAGCCCACGGTGGTGGGATCGAGCACCATGCCGACCGGCACTTGGGCGTTGCCCGGGCGGGGGCCGCCGATGCCCTGCGCGCGGAGCAGGCCGGACGGATCTTTGGAGGGATTGGCGACGAGGTAATTAAACATGTTCAACGGTATGCCTTTGACCTTCGGAAAGCTCCCGAGGGGCAGTGGCTTGCCGGCGCTGTCGAGCGGCCAAGGGAAGGTTTGGATGAGCGGGAGATTGTTGCCGCTGATCGTGCCGGTGACGGGTGAGGCGCGGAACATCTCGCGAATGCCGACGACGCCGCTACCGTTGAGGTCGAGGTTTACAAGGGCGGAACCGCGGATGTAGCGGCCGGTGTCGACGAGATCCTGGGTGAAGCGACCGGTGAGCGCACCGGCGGTGCGGGAAACTTGCAGGGACATCCCCGATTCGAGCCGGAGTCCGCCCAGCACGTCGTCGAGGCTGAGGGACGCCTGCGCGATCTCCTGCTTGATGGGCACGCCTTTGGCGAAGGATTCGGAGTCCTCGACGAGGCCGTAGACGTAGTAGCCCCCCTTGCGACCGGCAAGTTCGACGGGGCCTCCGACGCCGAACGAGGCTTCGTTGCGCGAGTATGACCCGACGATAGCCTGAAGAAAGCCCTCGGGCGCAGCCAGGTATTTGCCGGTTTTGGCGCGTCCGGATTTCGGCGTGGCATTGGTGTAGCCTCCGATCTTGCCCATGCCGAAGATCGGTGATGGCGGGCCTTTGACGACCTCGATGCTGTCCATGGCGGCGAGCACGCTGCGGGCGTTTCCCTGTAAAGAGAGACGGCGCATGCCACGAAAGTAGGTATCGGCCGGAACGTTTCGGACATCGATGCCACCCTGAATGCCGAAGCGTGTGGTCGTAAATACTCCCGGCACGACGCGGGCGAGATCTTCGACGGCTGAAAGTGAGAAACGCTCGATGGTCTCGCCGCTGATCAGCGAGGAGGAGCGCGGGGTTTCCAGTAGCGTCTTGCTGAAACCAAACGCGCTCTCGACCGGCTGGGTGGGCAAGAGATAGTCCGGATCGTCGTTTGTCTGGGACGTCACGAACTTTTCGAGGACGGTGATCTCCTCTAGAGCTTTGTTAGGTGCGGCTTGAGCGAATGCGAGCCCGGGGCTGGCAAGCGCGATGATTAGGAGCGCGGTAAGCGACCGGGCGCAGGCGGGCAGACGTATGACCATTGAAGTTCCATGGATTGCGGTTGGCAGTTCGAGTGATTGGCGGAAACGACTTAGCACTCGCGATGCCAGTGCGCCGCCCGCACTCGGTAGATGAAAAAGTTTCCTGTGATTGCGCGCGTTGAGAAACGCGCGGCGTTTTCGCGGCTCAGTCGAATGCCGTTTCGGCTCACCTCCCGCCGAAAATGGGCGACGTAAAAATAAATCGGTGGGCAGCCTAGCCATCGCGGGCCGGTAGGTATGCCCCAATTGTATCCAATATAGTCCGTCATGGTGTGAGCTCCGTGATGACGGGGCTTCTGTGTATGAGCCTCCTGATCCTCTCGGGGCACCATCGCTTGCGGATGCCCGAAGACCGACGGGGCCTGAGGCTGGCGGTGAATCTGGGGTGGACGCGGGGATTTATCCCCGATTGGATCCGGGGGACCAGAGGACCCGGATGCGAACGATGCTCGTAGTCGATGATGAAAAAACGGTGCGTGACTCGCTGCGCTTCCTGCTGGAGCGCGAGGGTTACAAGGTGCTCGTCGCGCGCGATGGCATCGAAGCCATCACGATGGCGGCGCAGCAACCGGTCGACGCGGCGATGGTCGATGTGCATATGCCGGTGATGAACGGCATCGAGATTTGCCGGGCCTTGCATGCGCAGGCGAAGCAGGCCGGGCGCACCGTGGCGGTGTGGATGATGTCGGGCGCACGCACCGCACAAGCGATCCGGGCGTCGACCGAGGCGGGGGCGATGGATCTGCTCGGCAAACCGTTCGACTATAAGTTGCTCCTTCAGCGGTTCGATGCGCACTTCGCCGCCGGCCCGGACGCCCGGGGCTAGCGGCTCCGCTGACCCCCGGGCGGCTGGACGATTTGGCGAACGCATGCACCTTGGCGGGATGCAACTCACGGGTTTCCATCACCTGACGGCCGTCACCGCCGATGCGCCGCGCAACCACGCCTTCTACACGCAGACGCTCGGCCTGCGGTTGGTGAAGAAAACCGTCAACCAAGACGACGTCTCGGCCTACCATCTGTTTTACGCCGACGGGCTCGCGTCACCCGGCACGGACATCACGTTTTTTGACTGGCCGGTTGGGCGCGAGCGGCGCGGCTCACACAGCATTGTGCGGACAGGGCTGCGCGTGGCCAGCGAGGCGGCGCTCGCGTGGTGGGAAAAGCGATTGGCCGACCTTGGCGTAACGCACGGAAAAATCGCGGATCGCGCGGGTCGCGCCACGCTCGATTTCGAGGATGGCGAGGGCCAGCGCCTGAGCTTGGTCGTCGACGAAATTGGCGGCCCAGCCCATCCGTGGGCCAAAAGTCCCGTGCCCGCCGATCACCAGATTCTCGGGCTTGGTCCCATCTCGATCAGCGTGCCGAATCTGAAGCCCACCGATACGGTGCTGACCCACGTGATGAACATGTCGCGCGGGCGCGACTATGCGCTCAAGGGCGACGGCGTGCTCGGGCCTATCCGCGACGTGCATGTTTACCAAATGGGCGGCGCCGGGCCGCAAGCGGAGCTGCACGTAGTGGTGGAGCCGGGAGCGAAGCCGGCGACGCCGGGTGCCGGTGGCGTGCATC
>JBDSGI010000506.1:0-3332 GCA_039919035.1 Opitutaceae bacterium | reverse complement strand
AGGACATCCGCGAATTCAAACGCCTGCTCCTCGACCGCGAGATCGACGTCGCCCGCAACCTTGCCAAGCAGCTCATGATCTACGCGACCGGCGCGCCCGTCCGCTTCAGCGACCGCGCCGAAATCGACCGCATCGTGAGCGCAACCGCGGCCAAAGACCACGGCGTGCGCGCCCTGGTCCACGGCATCGTGCAGAGCGAGTTGTTCCGGGAGAAGTAGGCGTCAATCCGTTCGACTTCAAACCCACGCTCCGCGATAGGAGAGAAATCCCAATGCATCATCGCCAGATACTATTTTCCGCTTTGGCTGTCATGTCGGCTGCGCTTAACAAGGCGGAAGAGCCGGCATCGAAGAGCCGGTTGCAGCAGGTTCAAGAAGAGGTGCAGCAGCGTCGCAAAATGCTAGAAAATGCGCAGGGCGAGAGCGGAATGGTAGTCGCGCCCCTCGCCTATCCCGAGAGTTGGTTTGCAGAGCCACGCGATTTGAAGATCGAAAATACTTCGCTCGTCCTGTGCGGCCAGGCCTTTGCCACGCTCGCTCGGAAGGAGGTAATGATCAGTGGCCGCGTAGTGAAGCGGAAGATCACCCTCATAACCGACAGCGTCAGTAGCGAGCGAAGGCTCGAGGCATTTCGGCGTGCGCTTGAGTCCCAGGGCATCGCAATTGTTCATCTTGGCCCGCGCATCCTTGCACTGGTGGATGCGGCGGATGCCCCGAAATGAAGCACGCGCCGAACACGCGACGAATATCCCGTCGTGGGCCTGCCTCGTCATCACTCCACCGCCTACTCAGCCTTGGACGCTGCGGTCGAACTTGAGACCGAGAATTTCACCATTTGGCTTTACGGGAAAGGCGGCGCGATTTGTTCGTGGAAAGTGGAATAGCCCGGGCTTGAGCGAAATACCCCGAGCGCTCTCGTCGTAGCTTAGCTTCCAAACAATCCCTTGTCGGCGGGAGTCCATGCTCGCGCCGGCGGATAGCGAGCTTAGGGTGGGACGAAACTTCTATGGCCAAAAAATCCCCCAAGCCACGTTCGCAAGCCAAAGCTCGTGTCGTCCGCGCGAAGCCGAAAAGTAAAGCCAAGCCGGCCAAGACCAAGCGGGCGAAAACCGCCGTCAAGGCCCCGGTCAAAACGCCCAAGCGCGCCAAACGCCGGATCCGTGGCGCCTCGGTGCTGGCACCGAATCCCCACATCAAGACCGCCCAAGGCGGCTATCTGGATCGGGACAAAGAGCTGGAAACCCAAAAACTGGCCGCCGCGCGGGTGATGAGGCAAGAGCGCGACGCCCTGTCGGACTGAGTCCGGCCGGACCGCAGCGCGGAGCTTAAGCCAGCGCTGCCCGGTCTCGAACTCGCGCGACGCTAGCCCAGCCAGGCACGGACCCCGGTGATCGCCTGATAGCCACCCAAGACCGTCATGAGCGTCGCGCCCACCCAGAGACACGCCGCCGAAATCGGTCCCGCGCGCAGGCCGCGATGCGTCCCTGTGTGGTGGAAATAAAGCGCGGCCCCGGCCAGAAACGGCAGCATCAGCCCCTGCGCGATCGCGCCCCAGAACACCAACTGCACGGGATTGCCCACGATCAGAAAGACCGCCGTGAACGCCACCGGCAGCAGCACGCAGCCGATCTTCAGCCAGCGGGCCCGGTCCGATTCGTCGCGGTAGCGCTTCACCCCAAACAGGCCGAGCGCATCGACCAGCAGCCGCGCGTTTGAGGCCGTCGCGCCAAAGATCGTCGAGTAAAGCACTGCAATCGCCCCGACGACAAAGACCCACAGGCTCCATTCGCCAAACGCGTCGCGATACATGAACGATAGCGTTTCCACCATGTTGTCGTTGCCGACCTTGAGCTGCTTCGCGTGCAGGATCGCCGCCCCGAGCAGGTAGAACGCCACGGTGGTCGTCGTGTAGAGCACAAACGACATCCACGCATCGATGCGCAGCACGCGCAGCCAGCCCGCCGCCCGCTTCCGCCACGCCTCGCTGCCGTCATCTGGCCCGATCTTACGAGCGTAACCTTTTTCCAAACACCAATACGGATAGAAAATCAGTTCGGACGCGCCCACCCCGATCACGCCGAACGCGCCGAAGGCCGTCACCAAATCGGCGGGGAGCCTGAACGAGAGCCCGTCCGCCAATTGCGCGCCCGTCACGGCATAAGCGGTGAATTGCAGCGCGCCCACCGCCACGAGCGTCGTGAGCACAAACGCCCCGACCAGAATCATCGAGACGGCCTCCACCATCCGGTAGCGCCCCACCACGAGCAGCCCCGCGCAGCTCGCCCCGATCAGCACGACCATCACGTTGAGCGGAATGGTCATCCCGCCAAGGCGCAGCGCCGTCGCCACCCCGCCCACCATCCCGGCCACCTGCGGCACGAGACACAAATACATCGCGAGCCAGAGCCACAACACCCACGACACCACCACCCGCGGTCCGGGCAGCGTGTCCAGCGCCGCGAGCGTGGTGCGGCCCCGCGTGATGGCATAACGCCCAAGTTCGATCTGCACGAAGACCTTTACCAAGCACCCGAGAATAATGAACCACAGCAGGCGAAACCCCACCTCCGCCCCGAGCTTCGGCGTCACGATCAGTTCGCCGGAGCCAACGATGATCGCGGTGATGATCAGGCCCGGCCCTAGCTGCCGAATCAAACCGCGAAACGACGTGGGCGCGGGTTGGATTTCGGATTCGGCGGCGAGCGGGCTTGAGGGGGTGGAACTCATGGGGAAAGAAAAGGGCCCGTCTCATCCCGGGGCAGGACGCGAGCGCCCGATCACGATGCGGGAAGGTCGCCGCCGCCCACAAGGCCGAATCTCGACGCGACAGTTCAGCGCGGGCACCGTGCGTCATTCCAAGGCCCTTCGCTTCTGAACCGTTGTCATTGCGAGGTGCGCGAAGCGCGCCGTGGCAATCCAGCTGGATTGCTTCGTCGCTGCGCTCCTCGCAATGACAGACTAAAAGCGCGGGAAAGCCTCACTCCTTGCCGTCGGCCTTGGCCTTCTTCTTGCCTTTGCCTTTGGCCGCGCCGCCCTCGGTGTCGGCGGGATGGGGCTTCGCGTGCGCGCGCAGCGCCCACGCTTCCCATTTCGCGACGAGTTCGGTCGCGCGGGCGGGCTGCGCGGCCGCGAGATTGTGCAGCTCGGTGCGATCGGTTTTTAGGTCGTAAAGTTCCCACGTGCCCTGGCGGCCGAAACGCACGAGCTTCGAATCCGCGACGCGCACGGCGGCGTTGCCTTCGTGCTCCCAGAAAATCGCGTCGCGCGCGATCGGCTGGTTGGCGAAGGCGGGCGTGAGGCTGCGGCCTTCCATCGGAAGGACGGCGTGCCCGT
>JBDSGI010000505.1:0-3071 GCA_039919035.1 Opitutaceae bacterium | reverse complement strand
GCCGCGGCCTTTGCGCAGGAACGGAAGATCAAACTCGTCCTCAAACCCCACGGCGGCGGCAGTGGCGCCGCCGACGAAATCGTCAAGGCCATGAAAGCCGTTGGTCATCCCAATTTCAAAATCTGGTATGACGCCGGCAACATCATCTACTACACGGGCAAGGATCCTGTGGCCGAGCTCGCGCCCATCGCGGAGCATATCACCGGCTTCTGCGCCAAGGACTGCTCCGAAGAAATCGTCGATGGCAAACGCAAGGCCGACGTGATGATCCAGTTCGGCGCGGGTAAAGTGGATTTCGTCGGCGTGTTCAGAAAGCTGAAATCCGCCGGTTTCAACGGCCCCATCATGGTCGAATGCTGCAAAATCGGCGCGACCCCGCTGGAGACGATGGAAAACGCCCGCGCGAATCGCGTGTTCCTCGAAAAAGCCCTGGCCGCTGTCTGAACATGCGCCTGCTCTATCGTCGCGGGTTGGCCGCTGCCGCTTTGCTGCTGGTCGCGGTGGCGGCCTTTGCCGCCGAACCGTTCCTGCCCGCGAAACTCGCGGCCATCGACACGGCCGTCGCCGACGCGATCGCGGCGAAAAAAATCCCCGGCGGGGTGCTGTGGTTCGAGCGTGAGGGCGAGGCTTACCGCAAGGCCTACGGCCAGCGCACGCTCGTGCCCGCTCGCGATGCCACCACCGAGGACACGATCTACGACGCTGCCTCGCTCACCAAAGTCATCGCGACCACGACCGCCATCATGCAGCTCGTCGAGCGCAGTAAACTCGACCTCGATGCGCCGGTCGCGCGTTACCTCCCGTCGTTCGGCCAGCACGGCAAGGGCGTCGTCACGCTGCGTCACCTGATGACCCATATGTCCGGCTTGCGCCCCGGCATCCCGACCACGCCCGTGTGGACGGGCTATGCCGGCGCGATCAACCGTGCGTGCGCGGAGGAACTGCGCAGTGTGCCGGGCAGCGGTTTCGTTTACAGCGACATCAACTACATCGTGCTTGGCGAACTCGTGCGGCTCGTCAGCGGTCGCACGCTCGATGTCTACACGCGCGAGGAGATCTTCACGCCTCTCGGGATGAGCGATACCGGCTTCCTCCCCCCGAAGGACAAACTCCCCCGCATCGCTCCCACCGAATTCATCGATGGCAAAATGATCCATGGCGTCGTGCATGATCCCACAGCGCGCAAGATGGGGGGCGTCGCGGGCCACGCTGGACTTTTTCTCACCACCGCCGACCTCGCGCGCTTTTGCCGGATGATGCTCAACGGCGGCGAACTCGACGGCGTGCGCATCCTGAGTGCCGCGAGTGTGGCCGAGATGACGCGCGCGCAAAATGACGGCTCCAGCCGTCGCGGTCTAGGCTGGGATATCGACACCAATTACTCCGGTCCGCGCGGTCGCTGGTTTCCGGCCGGCACAACCTTCGGCCACACCGGCTGGACGGGCACCAGCCTCTGGCTCGATCCGACGGCGAAGGCGTTCGTCATTTTCTTCAGCAATCGTGTCCACCCCGACGGCAAGGGCGACGCCACGCCCGTCCGCCGTGAAATCGCGACGCTCGCCGCCGAGGCCATCGGCTTGGATGTCGGCGCGGTGCGCAACGGCATCGACGTGCTCGTGCGCGAGGATTTCGCGCGCCTCCGTGGCCTGCGCGTCGGACTCATCACCAATCAAAGCGGTCGTGATCGCGGAGGCCGGCTCACGATCGATCTGTTGCACGAGGCGAAAGACGTGAAGCTCGTCGCCCTTTTCAGTCCCGAGCACGGCATCCGGGGTGTGGCGGATGAAAAGGTTGGCGACACCATCGACGAGAAAACCAAGCTTCCCGTTTACAGTCTTTACGGCGAAACGCCGAAGCGCACCACCGGCATGTCCGCCGCCGACTACGACATGGCCGTCATCCGGGCGCGGGCGCCGAAGCCTGAGCAACTCCGCGATCTCGATGCGCTTGTTTTCGATATTCAGGACATCGGCGCGCGGTTCTACACGTATTCCGCTACCCTCGGCGCGGCCCTCGAAGCGGCTGCCGCGGCGAAGAAAAAAATCTTCGTCCTCGATCGTGTGAACCCGATTGGCGGCGTGCAGTTCGAGGGACCGGTGCAGACGCGCGCGCCGAGTTTCATCGGCTTCCACCCCATCCCGGTGCGCCACGGGATGACGCTCGGCGAACTCGCGCGACTCTTCAACGCCGAGCGAAAATTTGGCGCCGACCTCGTCGTCGTGCCCTGTGAAAATTGGACGCGCGCCACCTGGTTCGACACCACCGGCCTCCCGTGGGTGAATCCCTCGCCCTCAATGAAGAGCCTCGCCGCCGCGACGCTTTACCCCGGCCTCTGCCTGCTCGAAAGCACCTCGATCTCAATGGGTCGCGGCACGGCGAAACCCTTTGAGCAGGTCGGCGCGCCGTTCGTAGACGGCGCGAAACTTGCCGCGGAAATGAACCGCGCGGGCATTCCCGGGGTGCGCTTCGAGGCGGTGACCTTTACGCCGCAGATGGCGTTTTATCCCGGCCCCGCTTCGTCTCTGAAATACAAGGATCAAGCCTGCGGCGGCGTGCGTGCGATTCTCACCGACCGCGACGCCTGCCCTGTGATCGACATCGGCCTCGAACTCGCGCTCGCCGTGCGCCGGCTTTATCCAGACAAATTCAAGATCGACGACATGGCCCGGCTTCTCGGCGACGACGAAACGATCGCGGCACTCAAGGCCGGCGAGCCCCGCGCTTCGATCAAAACCCGCTGGGAAAAGGGGTTGTCCGCCTTTGAAGAGCGCCGACGCGGCGCTTTATTGTATTGAGCCGAGCTCCCGGCTTTGGGTCAGCCGCGATTACTTAGGGCGAGTTGGTCCATTCCTTTTGATTCGGCGGCGGCGGGATCGGTGGAGTGGTGCCGTGGTCTTTGCGCCACAGCTGGATTTCGCCGGGGTCGCGCACGACGTGAACGGGGTCACGCCGGCCCAGCAAGCCTCGGACGGCGTGCGCCACTGTCGCCATTAAACCCGCAGCGAAGGCGAAAATTAGGCCGAACGAAATTTTAAGGAAAGTAGGAATGAGGAAAGGTGGGCTTGGATGGA
>JBDSGI010000504.1:0-6420 GCA_039919035.1 Opitutaceae bacterium | reverse complement strand
CGGAGCTGCGCTCTTGCTTTGAACGCTGATTTAGCGCTTAACGCCAACGTGAGCCCCTCCCCCCGCATCCTCCTCGCCTGCCTCGCAACCTTCGCCGCGCCGTTCCTGCGCGCCCATGAAGTTCCAGTCGAAATGACCGCCGCCGCCGCTACTTTCCTGGGCGCGCTCAATCCGGATCAGAAGAAGCAGGCGACCTATCCCCTGACCGACGCCGAGCGCGAAAACTGGAACTTCGTGCCCATCGCGCGGCAAGGAGTGCCCCTCAAGAAAATGACCCCCGAACAGGGCGCTCTGGGCATCGCCCTGCTGCGCACCGGCCTGAGCCACACCGGGCTGGCGAAGGCCCAGGCCATCATGCAACTCGAGCTGTTTCTGAAGGAACAGGAGAAGGCCAACCCCAAACAGGTCCGCGACCCGGTCAACTACTTCATCACCGTCTTCGGCGAGCCCGCCACCAACAAATCGTGGGGCTGGCGCTTCGAGGGCCACCATATGTCGTTCAACTTCACCATCGTCGACGGCAAGCACGTCTTCTTCGCGCCTGGTTTCATGGGCACGAACCCCGCCGAAGTTAGGTCTGGTCCGCGCAAGGGTGAGCGCGTGCTCGGAGGCGACGAGGATATGGGAATCGCGCTCGTAAACTCCCTCGACGCCACGCAACGCAAGACCGCCATCATCGCCGAGAAGGCGCTGACCGAAATCGTCACGAAGAACGACAAGCGCGTTTCACCCCTCGCGCCCCCCGGCATCGCGGCCACGCAGCTTACCTCCGCGCAAAACGAGAAACTCGTCGCCCTGGTGAAACATCACCTCGCCCGTTGGCGCCCAGAGCTTGCGGCCGAAAATTTCGCGGCGATCACCGCCGCCGGCCTCGACAAGCTCACTTTTGCTTGGGCGGGCGGCTTGGATCGCAGCCAGCAGACCTACTACCGCATTCAGGGCCCGACCTTTCTCATCGAATTCGATAACTCTCAGGGCAACGGCAACCACGTGCACAGCACCTTCCGCGATTTCAAGGGTGACTTCGGCCACGATCTGCTCGCCGAACATTACGCCAAGGCCCACGCCAAGAAGTGAACGCGCGGCGGGCGGACCCGAAAATTCTGAAAAAAAGTCTGGACGATCCGATTCCGATCCGCACCGTGGCCGTTGCATCAGGAACGAGCCGGCCCTAAAAAAGCCGACTCCGCCAACCGGGCCGGGAGCGGCCACGGTGGATCGAGCGAAAGCTCGGATGTGCGCTTCCCTTCCAGGGTGGCGAACCAAGAACGCTCCCGAAGACGAAACCGATCTGATGCCCAGATCGGTTTTTTGTTTTCAAAACCTGAGGCGCGATAACTCCCATAAAGAAAAATCACGCATCATGAACGCATTCGCCTCCCTGCCCGGCATCCGGGTCCGCCCGGAAAACGCCAATCATCACCTGTGGAACAACCACGGGACTTGGTTCCTGCACTACACCATCCACCCGACGCCGTTCACCAAGGAACGCATCCGCCGCTCGCTTGGGACCAAGGATGTCGCGGTCGCCCGCGAGCGGCGCGACGCCTTTTTCAACGGGCTCGCCGCAGATGCCGCCAAGACCGGCGGCGACCCGCGGCGCAAGGCGGTAGCCGCCTAAGCGGCAACCCGGGCGTTGTTTGCCATAGCGCGGAGCCTCGCCCTGCGCTCGAAATCTCAGGGCTTCGCCGCGCCGGCCGAAGCCCCGCCCTACCCCTGGGGCGTCACCACGCAGCACGGCAGTAACGCGGCGTCCTGCATGCCGTGGATGATCTTCTTGTCGGGCGGGCAAAACGTCGCGAGCGCCCCCGACAAACGCGGCTTGCCCTCAATCAGGAAGTAATAAGGACACAGCCGGAGCCGGCCGGCTTTCATGATCGCCGCGCTTTCACCCGCGGCGTCCTTTTGCTCGAAGACCGGATGCTCCAGCCGACGCGGTTTTTTGTAGGCTTGGAGCACGTGCAGGTTCGCCGGGGCCAGCTCGATGGCGTGCTCAACGCCATGCTGCCACTCCTCGCGTGAACAATCGCTCCCCAACACCACGCTGCGCGCGCCCCAAGCGGTCTCGTGGTAGCCGCTGATCTTGATGATAAGGTCGCGTTCCTTCTGCGTAGCGCCGGCCAGGTCACGCCAGTCGTTGAGTGAACGGCCGCCCACCCGGGGGCCGTCCAGCACTGCGCCCGGCGGCAACGGCGCAGGATCAATGATCCATGACGGCGGAATCAAGGTGCGCAGGAGTTTGAGCGCGCGGGCGCCCAGCGTCTCCGCCCAAAACTCGGCGAGGAGATGGTGGTGGAACAGCGCGAGCGAGAGCTTCTCTTCCTGAAACGCCCGCATCGGGGGCGCGATGGCAACCTCGCCGGCCTGCCACGCTTCGAAAATGAAGTTTTGCGTGCGGATGTTTTCGAGGTCGAAGAGTTCGAAGAACCGGTAGATCACGTCGATTTTTTCCGGGTTGCCCTCGATGTCGACGAACAGCGCGTTTTCCAGTGGAAACAAATCCTCGGGCTTCACGCAGAAGACGCGCCGGCCCTGCAACTGCAGCTGGTGCGCGAGCCACTCCATCTCCGGCCGGTAAGTCGCGGCTTCGTCACTCACCACCAGCGCGATCGCGGGATTGCGCTGGCCAGGCCGCAGCGCCGCGAGCGCGGCGTGGAAATTCTTGATCATCGCGTCGTCCGCTCCGAGCACATCGGGCTGCGCGGCATAGAGCCGATTAAGGAACGCCGTGAGGCCGATGCCGCCGGGCACCGAATCGAGCTCGGTCAACACGAAGCCCTCGTCCGTCAGCAACAGGTCCGGCCGAAGCACGGGGGGAAACGCCCCGCGGTTTTTGGCGTCGCGGGCGTGGGCAATCAACGCGGGCGGCTTGCCCCGGTCGAGGTAGTCGGCGACCCACGGGGCGAGCAGGGGCTTGTTGCGCAGGAGATTTTTACCCGCAGCGGAACGGAGATAAAGGGTCTCAAGCGCCTGGTGAAATTCATAGCAGGCCTCGCCGATGGCCGTGAGCTGCGCGTGCTGCTCCGGCGTAATCGGCCACGCCTCCGGCGAAAGCTGCCACGTCTTGGCCTCGAACAACGGCTGCACCGCGAGGGCGGAACGAATCGAGGCGTGGGACAAGGCGGACATAAATGAATCGGGAGCTCAGGAAGTCAGGGGAAACTTCGGAATCCGCAAGCCGCCTGAGCCCGCATTTATTCGTCCATCTGAATGTCCTTGTTCCGATGCCGCGGACAGCCGGCGCGGAGCCAAGCGTTCACGAACCGATCAAGATCGCCGTCGAGGACGCCCTGCGTGTCGCTCGTGCTGATGCCGGTGCGCAGGTCCTTCACCATTTGGTAGGGCTGGAGCACGTAGCTGCGAATCTGCGCGCCAAAGCCGATCTCGCCCTTTTCGCCGTAAAACTTGTCCATCTCGGCGCGCTGCTCGTCCTGCCTCTTTTCATAAATGCGCGCCTTGAGGACGATCATCGCCGTCGCCTTGTTTTTGATTTGCGAGCGTTCGTTTTGGCAGACGACGACGATGCCGGTGGGAATATGCGTCAGCCGCACCGCGGAGTCGGTGGTGTTGACGCCCTGACCGCCCTTGCCGGAAGAGCGGTAGACATCCACGCGAAGATCTTTTTCGCCAATCTCGACGTCGATTTCGTCGGTGATTTCGGCCACAACGTCGATCGCGCAAAACGACGTGTGCCGGCGCTTGTTCGAGTCGAAGGGGCTGATGCGCACGAGGCGGTGCACGCCGCGCTCCGCCTTGGCATAGCCATAGGCATTCTCGCCCTTGATCAGAATGGTGGCCTTGGAAATGCCCGCCGTGTCCCCCGGCTGCACGTCCATTAGTTCAACCGTAAAGCCCCGGCGTTCGCACCAACGCGAATACATCCGGAACAGGATGTCGGCCCAGTCGTTGGACTCCGTGCCGCCAGCGCCGGCCTGAATGGAAAAGATGGCGTTGCTCCGATCGAACTGCCCGGTGAGGAACGACGCGATCTCCAGTTCATCGAGCTCGGCGGTGAGCGCCGCCAGCGTGCCTTTGAGCTCGCGGTCGTAGGCCTCCTGCGTGGCGGCGTCCTCGCCGGCCATCAGCTCGATCATCACGCCGAGATCGTCGATTTTCTTTTGAAACGCGACGACCGGCAGCACCGCCTTCTTCAGGGCGTTGAGCTTCGCGATGTGCTTTTGGGCGCGCTCGTTGCTCTGCCAAAAGTCAGGCGCGCCCATCTGCGCGTCCATCGCCTCGATTTCCCGCTGCTTTTGATCGCAGTCAAAGAAACCTCCATAGATGCCCCGAGCGCTTCTTGATTCCTTCGATTTGGTTTAGGTTTTCAGTGGAGACCATGCGAACGGTTATGGCCGCAAAGAGCGGCGCGCGGCGCAAGCGGGAACTTGGCCTGTGCCACAATCGCGCTCAGGGCTTCTCCAGCTCGATGCGCATGCCCTCAATTCGAAAAGTCGCGTCCTCCAGCGGGGTGTCAGCCGCATTGCCTCCCGGTTGATCGGTGTTGAAGACGAGCCGCGTTTCGCCCGGGGCCAGCTCCAGTCCGGGAAGGGTGACGACCCGCCGCGCCGCCGACAGCTCCGCGCTCCACACCTCGGCGCCACCTACCTCCGCGCGGACCGAGCGGGGAGCAAGCGAACGCACCAGAAAGCGCAGGTGCGCGCGCACCGGCTGGGGGCCGGCATTGCGCAGCACGATTTCCGCCGGGCCGGTCCGCGCCCAGCGCCACGTTTTCTCGCCATCCCACTGCTGCGCTGACCAGCCCGTGCCAAAGGCCAGCGTCACGGGCGCCGCCGCCGCCACAAATTCTGCCGGCGCGGGCGGCGCGTGATAAATCGTCATCTGATCGAAATACCGCACGCCGAAGGGCACGAAACAGTTGCCCAGAAAAAACCAGACGAGCCAGGCGCGCGTCGGTCTCAGCGCGAGCAGCAGGTTGAACGCGAGCGTCATCGGCAGCGCGTGCCGGGTGATCGTGAAGTGGCTCTCCCACGAGAGAAAGCTGATGCACGAGAAATAGACCGCCACGACCGCGCCCCAGCGCCAGATGGGATTTTTCCACTCGCGGTGCAGCGCGAGGTAGATCGTCTGCGTCAGCACCGCGATGATGGTAAGCAACGCGTGCAGCTCGTAGCTCTTGAAGAATTCGAAGATGAGGCGGTGCCAGCGAATCGGGCCGTGCACCAGCGTCACGCTCAGTTCGCCCAGCTTTTCCATCATGCCGCGAAACGGCATCGCGAGGTTCCCCCCGTCAAAGCCCACCTGCCGGCCGCGAAACACCCACAGCACGTAGGCCAGCCACAGCGCAAAGGGCACGGTCGCGATGAGCCCGCGCACCACGTTTTTCTTCAGCGCCTCGCCCCACGGCGGTGAGAATTGCGCCAGCCCCACAAACCCGATCAGCGAGGTCGAACGCACCAGCGCCGCCAGCGCCAGCAGCGCCGCGCCCGCCGTGCCACCGGCCAGGAGCGCCGCGAGGATCAGCGTGAAACTCGGCAGGTCCGTGAGCGAGGCCTGCATCGACTCAATCACCCCGCAGGTGGGCAGAAGCACGGCGTAGCCTGCGAGCCCGGCCCACCCCAGCGGCGCAAACAACCGGTGTGCCAGCCACGCAAACCCGATCCAGAAAATCAGGTTGAGCGCCGCGAAGGCGTTCAGCACCCAAAACGGCTTCCCAAGCCCGAGCGCCCACGCCAGCCACGAGAGAAAAATGCGCTGCCCGCGATAGGGCGGATCGTCGAGCGCCACACCGAGGTGCGGATCGCGCAGCAGCGGATCGAGCGCCATCTCGGCGTAGAGCTGGCCGTCGAACCCCCACCGGTGCGCCGGAAACGGATCGATGAACTTCGGCGTTGCACGAAACACCGCCGTGCCCCGGTTCTCGAACTCCTGCCCCACCCGGAGAAACGTCGTGATCCCATGCTCCGGCGTCCAGATCCGCACATAGACGCTCAGCAGAAACGCAAACACGCCCAGCCCCACGAGCGTAAACGCCCAGCGGGGCGGAGGGGGTAGGTTACGGAGGAACGAAAACACGTGCACCTAGCCGAGCACGCCTGAGGCTCAGTCTGCAATGCACGGTTCAAGCCCCCTGTGTTTTTCTTTACCGCCAACCGATCTAATGCCGCGCCTCAGGCCTGACCGCCTCACACGGGCTCAGCCTCACGAACGGAGGATGCCCGCGGCATTTTCGGCGCGGTAGCTGGCAAAGGTTTTTTCGATGCCGGCGCGGAGCGCGATCTTCGCCTGCCAGCCGAGGGTGGTGAGGCGGGAGACATCCATGAGCTTGCGCGGGGTGCCGTCGGGTTTGGTGGCGTCCCAGGCAATGCGGCCCTGATAGCCAACGACAGCGGCGACGCATTCGGTCAGCTCGCGGATCGTCACATCGGTGCCGGTGCCGACGTTGATCCAGTCGGGCGGGTT
>JBDSGI010000503.1:0-6358 GCA_039919035.1 Opitutaceae bacterium | reverse complement strand
GCCACGACGGCGGATTTCACGAACACCGGACTCGAGATGTCGTCGCCGAGCGGCTGGTTCACGGTGACGGGCGCGGCGAGTTCGCCCGTCATGATCGCGAGGTAGGCCTTGCCGATTTTACGCTGCTGCATCGCGGTTTGAAGGCGGCTCGCCATCTTCGCGTCCTTGGCCAGCACCACGATTCCGCTGGTCTCGCGGTCGAGGCGAAATACGAGATGCACGGTTTCCAGTTTTGCGTATTCCCGCAGCGCGCCGACGAGGCTCGACCATGGCCCGGCCTTGGAGGGGTGGCAGACCACATCGCCCGGCTTATTGACGACTAACAGGCGCTCATCCTCATAAACGATCCAGCCGGGCACCGTCTCAGGCTCGATGAGCGTCACCCTCCCGGCCTTCCGCTCGCGGCGCGGCCAAGCGCAGGCGCGCTGCGAAAAATCGTCGTCGGGCAGCGCTGGGCGGTCGGCCGGCTCGCTCACGACCGGCCCTTTTCCGGACGATACCGCTTGAGCACAGCGGCAGCCACGCGGGCGGCGTGCGACTTCCGCAGCTTCGACCCAGCAAAGGTATAAAGTTTATTGACCCAGCCGGGCACGACCTGCGCCCGACCCGCCGCAAGCGCCCGGAACGCGACCTCCGCCACCTGATCCGTGGTCATGCTCAGTCGGGTTTTCCATGCTTTGTCGGCCAGCCCGGCCGTGCGGAAAAAATCCGTGGTCGTCGTGCCCGGGCAGACCGCAAGCGCGCTGACCCCGCTGCCGCGCAGCTCCTCGTTCAGGGCGACCGTCCAGTGCAACACAAACGACTTCGACGCCCCGTAGGTCGCCGCAAACGGCGTCGGCTGAAAGGCCACCGTCGAGGCGATGTTCACGATTGCGCCGCCCCGAACGCGCAGCAGGGGGAGCAACAGGCCGGTGAGCTGAACCAGAGCGCGCACATTCACATCGATCACCGCGAGTTGCTTGGCAACGTCGTCCTCGGCAAACGCCCCGAAGGCCCCGATCCCGCTGTTGTTGATCAGCAGAATCCGCCCCGCCGGCACCATGCGGCCGAGAAACGCCGCCACCTGCGCGGCCGCGCCCTCGACCTCAGCCGGACGCGCGAGGTCGCAGTAAAAATGGTTCAATTTTTTTTCCGCATTAGGAAAAATTTTTTCGGCCGGAGGACGACGCGAGAGGTTGCAAATCACCGCATCCGAATTCAGACTCCCAATCAGACCAATGAACGATTTTCCAATACCGGAAGATCCGCCCGTCAGCACGACGGCCGCGAATGAGTTAAGCGCTTCGCGAGGCGAGGGCATGACGTTTGCGACAGGATTGAATTTCTACAGTCCGGCCGGGGTGGGACCCGACCGGGCTTCAACCGAACCCATACGCAGAAACATGAACAGCCTAAACCAACACGAACTCATCGTCTCCGGCATTCACCTCGATCTGACCCCCTCGCTCAAGACGTTCGTCCGCGAGAAGGCGGAGCGGTTGTTTCGTCACGAGGAACGCATCATCCGCATCCGCGTTGAACTCCAGTGTGACCGCAACCCGGCGAACGGCGTGCAGTTCACCGCCAAAGGCCACATCCAAATCCACGGTCCCGATATGAACGCCTCCGTCCAAGCCGAAGAGTGCCACAAAGCCGTCGCCATGCTCATCGACAAGCTCGACCGCATGCTCCAGCGCCGCCATCAGCTCCATCGCGTCAAACGCAACCACCCGCACGCCGTCGATCTCGACGCGGCGATTCCCAAGGCGTTTGCCACCTGAGCCGCACCAACCCTTTCCTCGTTTTTCAACCCGCCGGTTCGCCGGCGGGTTTTTCGTTTGCGGAAATGGGTCGCCGGTTGCCGCATCGCGCATTGCCGTTGCCCTCGCTGAACCCGGCCCGTAACGGTTGCGGTTTCCCATGTCGCTTGAAGTAAAAATCCGCCGCGCCACGGGCTGGCTCGGCCTGCTGACCGCCACGATTGGCCTCGCCGTTTTGATTGGCTGGCAGTTGCAGGTGGATGCACTGCAGTTTCTCCCGCTTCACACTGGACCGATGCGCCCGACGGCCGCCGCGTGTCTGACACTCGCCGGCGCCGCCCTGTGGCTGCGACAGCGCAACGCGCCCCGTGGCGCGAAACTAGCCGCGATGGCGGCGCTCGCCCTCTCGGTCACGGGGCTTGCCCAGCGGGTATTCGGTTTCGATCTGGGGCTCGACACCGCGTTATCGCTGGGAGCCCAGCGATGGCCGAATCCCGGACTCTCATGGCACGGCGGCGGCGGGTTGGTCGCCCTCTCCGTCGCGCTGCTCGGCCTTCATCGCCAGGGTAGCGGGGCGAGGCGCCCCGTGTCGGCTTGGATCGCGAACGTCGTCATCGGGGCGAACGCCGGGGCCTTGATCGGCAAGGAGCTGGCGCAATCCACCCCCGCGACGGCCTGGCCGATCTGGCTCTCCAGTCATCTCGCGCTCGCGCTCATCGTGCTCGGCATCGGCATATCCCTCGCGCGCCCCGAAGATCGCCAGGTGCGGATGCTTTTCTCCCGCTCCACCGAGGGCATCCTCGCACGGCGGCTACTCATCGCGGTCGCGCTGGTGCCACTGGGCTTCGGCGCCATCGTGGCTTGGCTCATCAGCCACGAATACCTTCTGCAGGCCGATGGCGCAGTGCTCCTCGTTAACGCGATCGTCTTGGCCGGATTCACCATCGCGCTGTCGTCGGTGGGTGCCGCCGTTGATATCCAAGAGAGTCGGGAAGAGTCGGAGCAGGCGCGGTTACTCCTCACGGCGCGGCTGCAGGAGCAGGCCGCTAAGCTCCATGAAACCGTCGCGCAACGCACGCAGGAACTTAGCAAGGCCAACACCAGCCTGCGGGCGGTCGCCGAGTCGAATGCCCTGCTCGCCATCGTTGCCCAAAAGACCACCAACGGTGTCATCATCACCGATCCGGCCGGTCACATTGAGTGGGTCAACGCCGCCTTCACTCAAGTGACCGGATTCAACCTAACCGCCATCAAAGGCCGCAAGCCCGGCCATTTCTTGCAGGGCGTCGGCACCGATCCCGAGGCCATCGCCAAGCTGCGCGAAGCCGAGCGCAACGGCCAGGCCTGCAACGTTGAGATCCTGAACTACACGAAGAACGGCGAGGCCTTCTGGCAGATTGTGGACATGCAGCCGGTGCGCGATCCAGGCGGCGCTCTCACCCATTTTGTGGCTATCCAGACCCACATCACGGCGCGGAAGCATCTTGAACAACAGCTGCGGAAATCCGAAGAACTCGCGCGCGAAGTTGGCCGGCTCGCGCGCATCGGCGGCTGGGAAATTGATCGGGCCACCGCGCAGGTCACCTGGAGCGAAGCCACCCGCCGCATCCACGAGGTGGACGATTCCTTCCAGCCCACGATGGCAAACGTCGCGCAGTTTTTTTCCGGCGATGCGCGCGCCACGATGGAGGCCGCGATCAGCAACCTTTCCGCCACCGCGCCGGAATTCGACGTTGAGCTGCCACTCCTGACCGCACGCGGCCGTCGCGCGT
Source organism: Opitutaceae bacterium (assembly GCA_039919035.1). Taxonomy (GTDB): domain Bacteria; phylum Verrucomicrobiota; class Verrucomicrobiia; order Opitutales; family Opitutaceae; genus ER46. Next base: position 2,847 of record JBDSGI010000503.1, on the reverse strand, counting down.
GGGTGCGCATGCTCGGCCGCGGGGAATTCAAGGCGGGCAAGGGCGTGAGCGTGCATGGCGCCATTCAAGACGTGACCGCCGAACGCGAAAGCCGGGAGTCGCGCCGCCAACTTGAGCTGCAGCTGTTTCAAGCGCAGAAAATGGAGACGCTCGGCACCTTTGCCGGCGGCATTGCGCACGACTTCAACAATCTCCTAACCGGCATCATCGGCTACCACGAGTTGGCCGCCGACATGATTGCCGAGGATCATCCGGCGCGCGCCTGTCTGAGCGAGGCGCTCAAAGCCAGTCTCCGCGCCCGCGAACTCGTCGAGCAGATCCTCGCGTTCGGCCGCCAAAGCGGCGGCACCGAGCACGATCCCATCGACATGCCGGCGGCCATCGAGGAGGCGCGGCGTTTTCTGCGCGCGACGCTTCCCAAGAACATCGCCATCGAGGTCGAATGCGCCGAAGGCAGCGGCAGGGTGCTGGCCGATGCGACGCAGATTCACCAGATTCTCCTCAACCTGGGCGGCAATGCCGGCCATGCCATGCGCCAACATGGAGGGACCCTTCGCATCACCCTTGAAAGCGTGGAACTGAATCCCGACCTCGCGCTGGCCATCGGGAAAAACGCCGCCCCCAGTTACGTGCGCCTTTCGGTCAGCGATACCGGCCATGGGATGGATGAGGCGACACGCGGCCGCATCTTCGATCCGTTTTTCACCACAAAAAATTCTCGTGAGGGGACGGGGCTCGGCCTCGCTGTCGTGCACGGGATCGTGCGTTCCCACCGGGGCGCCATCACGGTCGAGTCCACCGTAGGCAGCGGTTCAGTTTTTCATGTCTATCTTCCCGCCGCCGGCGACCGCGCGATCACCGCGGAACCCGCCACCCAAGTTTCGCCCCGGGGAAATGGCGAGTTCGTGTGCATCGTCGATGACGAAGAGGTCGTCGCCAGCTGTGCGCGACTCGTGCTGGAAAACAAGGGCTACCGCACGGTCACCTTCAAGTCGGCCGAGGCATGCCTCGCGCACCTGCACACCGGGCCGGGGGATTGCGCCCTGCTGGTGACCGATCAGACCATGCCCGGCATGCAAGGCACCGAGCTCGCGCAACAGGTGCGGCAGACTTCACCCTCGCTACCGGTGGTCATCATGTCCGGCTTCTTCGCCAAGATCTCACCGGACGAACTGTCGCGCCTCGGGTCAGTGCAACTCCTCTCGAAACCCTTTACCTCGGACGAACTCGCGCAAGCCGTGCATCGCGCCCTGCATCCGCCGGACAATGCAGCGGACGAAGCGATGAAGAGCACGCACATCGGGTAGCGAACGAACCGGCGAGAGTGCACCGCAGGAGATGACGACCTCATTTCGCTTGAGGGCGCCGGACACCACTGCCGCACTCTCCCGCCCCATGTCTTCACCCTACCCCGCCCCCAATCGCGAAGCCACGCACCTCCGCGAACTCTCTCCCCGTCAGTGGAAATCCGGCATTGCCGCGTGGCTCGGCTGGTTTTTCGACGGCCTTGAGCTGCACCTCTACACGCTCGTTGCCATCCCGCTCGTGATGCAGCTCCTGCATACGCAGGACCGCTCCAACCCGGAGATCAACGAGAAGAGCTCCTACATTCAGGCCGCCTTCCTGGTCGGTTGGGCCCTGGGCGGAGCGTTCTTCGGCCGGCTCGGCGACCTCATCGGTCGCAGCCGATCCCTCGCGCTCACGATTATCACCTACGCGCTCTGCACCGGCCTTTGTTCCTTCGCGCAAACCTGGTGGCAGCTCATGCTCTTTCGCTTCATCGCAGCGCTCGGGATCGGCGGCGAATGGGCCGTCGGCGCCTCGCTCATCTCGGAAACGTGGCCGAAGGCCTGGCGCCCGTGGATGGCCGCCGTGCTCCAAACGGGCGTCAACCTCGGCGTCCTCGCCGGCGCGGTTTTCGTCGGCATGTTGGTGCGCTACATGCCGCCGGGCTCGGAGCGTTGGGTTTTCCTCGTCGGCGTCCTGCCCGCGCTGATCGTTTTCTGGATCCGCCGCCATGTGCCCGAGCCCGAGACGTGGAAACGCGCCGGCGACGTCGTGGAGAAAAAGCCCGGCGCGATCGCACTTTTTCAGGGCACCGTGCTCTCGACCACCCTGCGCACCACGCTGGTGTGCGCGCTCGGGCTTTCGGCGTGGTGGTTGTTTCTGTTTTGGAAAACCCAGCACTTGCGCCAGGTCCTGACCGAGGCGGGGACACCGGCCGCCGACATCACCCCGCTGGTCTCGTTGGAGTTCTTTGTTTTTAACTTCGTTTCCATCCTCGGGAATTTCGGCGCCGGCTGGCTCGCGCTGCGATTGGGGAATCGGCGCGCCATCGCGCTGATGTTCGTCGGCCTCGCGGCGAGCATCTTTGGCGCGTTCGTCGTGCCCCGCGATTTCAGCGCGCTCGCGTGGATCTGGCTGCCGTTCGGCGGATTCTTCGGCGGCGTCTTCGGGCTGTTCACGATGTATCTGCCGCCGCTTTTCCCCACTCTACTACGCACGACGGGCGCCGGTTTCTGCTATAACATCGGCCGTATCGCCGCGGCCGTCGCCGCCATTGTTTTCGGCCTAGTCGCTCCAGTGGGCGACATGCGCCTGGCCCTGCTCTGGGTCAGCGCCATCGCCGCGGCCGCCGCGCTCTGCTCACTTCGGCTTCCCGAACGCACGCATGAAAACGAGGCGACGTGACTCCGGCGCGCCGTTTCAAAAACGCGCGTGCCTCACCAGAAAATCCACAATCGGCGCCGGGTCTGTCAGGCTGTGCGGGTGGTGCTTCACCCCAGGTTTTAGAATAACCTCTATCTCTCCACCGGCGGCGCGGTAGAGTGCGGCAAACGGCGCGGT
>JBDSGI010000502.1:0-2766 GCA_039919035.1 Opitutaceae bacterium | reverse complement strand
ATCATCGGCACGCCGATCGAGAGGAAGAGCAGCGCGGCCATGAGGTGCGTGCGGCGAATGTCATTCGCGGTGGGCACGAACCCGTTGTGGTGTGGGTGCTCCGTGATCATGTCGACCCAAGCGCGGTCGTCGTGCGACTCCGTGTAATTGATCGTCTGGGCGGGCCACTTCGCAAAATACCACGGCGATCCGCGCAGGAAATATTCCATGCGGCTGGCGTCGCCGCGGCCGGCCACGTAATCGCGGAGAAAGTCGCGGTAGCCGTCGTTCCACGAGGCCCAGCCGGTGTCGCGCAGCGCCCCCGCGATGTGCCCGCGAAAACTCCACGGCTCCGCAATCAAAATCACGTTCGGCTTCACGCGCTTGAGCGCCGTCTCAATCTCGCGCAGCACCTGGACGCCGAGGAGTTCCGCGAGGTCGAAGCGAAAGCCATCGACCCCATACACCTCGATGTAGTGGACGCAGCTGTCGATGATGAGCCGCCGCGCCATCGCCGAGCGCGCGCGGAGATCGTTGCCGCAGCCGCTCCAGTTCGTCAGCGCGCCATTGGCGTCCTGCTCGAAATAGTAGAGCCGGTCGATGGCCATCAGGTGGGCAGGCACGCCGACGTGGTTGAACACCACGTCGAGCACGACCGCCATCCCGCGCCGGTGGAAAGCCGCCACCAACTCCTGAAACTCGCGCACGCCCGACGCGTTCCTCGCGTCGAGCGCATAGCTGCTCTCGGTCGCGAGAAAACTGTTGGTCATGTAGCCCCAGTGATACTCGTCCGTCGTGACGTTATCGAACTCGTGCACCGGCTGTAGCTCCACGCAGTTCACGCCCAGATGGTGCAGATGGAAATCCGGGCTCTCCACCCACGCCCGCAGGCCCGTGAAACCCAACCGCTGGTTCGCCGCGATTTTCACCGGCGCGTGCGCGATGATATCGCGCACGTGCGCTTCGGCGATCACGAGGTCGTGCCACGGGGGCGTCACGAAACTCCGATCCCCCTGCCCCACCCAAGCCGCGTCGAGCACGATGCCCGGGCCCTCGCGCCCGACCGTGGCCAGCGCATACGGATCGAGCACGCGCACCGCCGGGTTGAAGCCGTGCGCCGGATTGCCGTCGAGGGCATACCAGTAAAACCAGCCGTGGAGATTTTCATCGAGGGAGATTTCCCAAACGCCCGCCGCGCCGTCGGCATCCGGCCGGCGCAGCAGCGGATAGCGCGTCGCCGGCGCCACCTTGCTGAACACCGGCTCGCGGGAAATCCAAAGCGTGACCTGCCGCGCCCGCGGCGCGAAGAGGCGAAAAACCGTGGCGTCATCGCGCACAATCGACCCGAGCGGCAGTTTCGTCTTCAATTCGAAAAAGAAATTGCCCGGCGCCAACGCAATGTTTTCCGCCGGTTCGTTCGCCCACCCGACCGTCCAGCTCTCCGCGAGACTCAGCGGCTCCTTGATCGTGAAGCGCCAGAGATGCCAACCCGTGCGCCGTGGATCGAGCAGACGGTTCAAGTTACCCTGCTCGTCGTGCACGACGTTGGGCGCGTCGGTGGGCGGCACGAGCCACTGGCTCTCGCCCGTCACGAACTTGAAGCGCTGGCCCCAGCCGAGAAACAGGGCCGCGTCGCCCCGCCAAGCCAGCACCCGCTCGCCCTCCAATTCGGTCGGCTTTAATTGCCAGGCCTCGTCGCCCACGGCCGCTTGCCATTGGTTGAAATCACCCGACAAGAAAACCGTGTCACGCGCGGGATCGATATCGCAGCCATGCTCCAGCGGCAGCACAAAGGTGATCGAGCCGTCGCTCGCGTTGAAAAAATAGCCGTAGGCCCGGCCCGCGGGCAGACCCGGCGCCGGCGCCAGTGTTTCCGGCACGAGATTTTTTTTTCCGAGGGCAAACGCCGGCGGGGTTCGATTCGTCCAGTCGCGGTCCAGCTCGATGATGCCGGAGGACGGCGACTCAAGCCAGGCGCGGACGATGCGGTGCGGTTCAGCCATGCGGTGGAAGTTCGGAGGAGCATTCGGCAAGCGGCGAACTCGACAAGCGGTATTTCTGGCCGCGATTTTTCCGGACACGGCGCTTCCCTCTGGATGCCGCCGCCCTATCCTCCGGCTCCGTGATGTTCCGACCGTCGTGCCTCCTGCTCGCCCTTCTGCTCGCGACCGTGCCGGTGCGCGGGACGATCGGCGAGGCCTTGCAGCTGCAGCTCGGCAACCCCAGCGGCGCCACCGCCGATCCCGCCAACCAGACGCGCTACCTCATCCGGCGCGCGCAATACGGCCTCGATTACAACAACACCACTCACGAGCCCAACTGGGTGAGCTGGAACCTCACCGCCGGCGACAGCGGCGCGAGCGGGCGCGGCGATTTCGCCACCGACACCTCCCTCCCCAACGGCTTTCGCCGCGTGACTCCGGGCGATTACACCAACTCCGGCTTCGACCGTGGCCATATGTGTCCCTCCGCCGATCGCACGATGACGGAGACCGACAACCAAGTCACGTTCCTCATGTCGAATATCATCCCGCAGACGCCCGATCAGAACCAGGGCGTGTGGGCGAATTTCGAGTCCTACTGTCGCGCGCTCGCCAACATCGGCCACGAACTGCTGATCGTCAGCGGCCCCGGCGGATTCGGCGGAACCGCGATCGCGAGCGGCGTCGCGATTCCCGGCTTCGCCTGGAAGATCGTTGTGGCGGTGCCTGTCGGCCCCGGCGCCGCCGCCACGCGCATCACCGCCGCCACGCGCGTCATCGCGCTGAAGATTCCCAACATCGCCGG
>JBDSGI010000501.1:0-5592 GCA_039919035.1 Opitutaceae bacterium | reverse complement strand
ATCAAGGAAATCGCCGCGGCCCTCCCGCCGCTGCAAGCTGCGCTTTCCGCGCGTGCTGGCGAGTTGGCGGCGAAGGAGCCCGAGGTGGAAAATCTACCCGAGGGTGAGGCCCCGCCGGAGAAAACGGTCAAGAAGCCGGTGACCTACGAGGTCGTTTGGGCGGAAGATGGCGACATGCCCGCCGTGGCGGGGTTTGGGCGGCAGGCCCCGGCCGGCGAGTGGCGCGGCGGCGAGGGCGTGCCGGTGGTCGGCGGGCAGCGCGCACTGCGGCTGGAGGGTAAGGTGGAGCGACCGGTTAATTTTTCGACGGGCGAGGTGCCGCTTTTGGTGCGCTCGTCGGCGATTGGATTTGTTCATCTCAATCCGGACCCTACGAAGCCGCCGCGCGCGGTGAGCCTGGAGTTTGTCGGCGAAGGCGAGACCAAGCGGCTCATCTGGGGCGATCCCGAGGCGTTTGGAGCCGAGGTGGCCAAGACCGCCATCGTCGTCGGTCCGATGCCGCTGGCCGGCAGCTACTCGCGCTTGGAAATCGATGCGGTAAAGACCGGCCTGGCGCCGAAGAAAGCCTACTCAGGTCTGCGGCTGGCGCAAAGCGACGGGGCGGCGTGGTGGGACCATGTGGGTGTGACCTGCACGAGCCCCACGACGGCCGAGGATCCGCTGCTCTCCTCGGCGGCGTGGATTCGGGTGCTGCGCAACAATGCCCGCGACATGCTCAATGTGCCGCTGCCGCACGACATCGTTTATCTCGTCGGTGTTTCCGGCACGCAGCAAAACGACGCGGAGAAAAACCGCATCGCGCAGTTTCACCGCGACTATATTTACGGGCCGTTGCGTGGGGCGCTGGAACCCGAGGCGCGCGCGGTCCGGGCGCTGATGACGGAGCAGGTGCATTACGAAATCACGCTGCCCGCGTCGCTCATCTCGCGCGAACTTCCGACCCCGCACGCTGCCCACGTCCTCATCCGTGGCCAATACGATCAACCCGGGGACCTCGTCGAGCCCGGCACGCCCGCGTTTCTGCCGCCGCTGATCAAATCCGGCTCGCGCGCCACGCGCCTCGATCTCGCGCGCTGGATCGTCGATCCGAAAAATCCGCTCACGGCGCGGGTGACCGTGAACCGTTTCTGGCAGCAGCTCTTTGGCGCGGCGCTCGTGCGCACGCCGGGCGATTTCGGCGTGCAAGGCGAGGCGCCGACGCATCCCGAGTTGCTCGATTGGCTCGCCAGCGAGTTTGTGGGCTCAGGCTGGGACGTGAAACAATTCGTGCGCCTGCTCGTTACCTCGCGCACCTATCGGCAGGACGCTGCGGTTTCCCCCGCGCTGCTCGAACTCGATCCGGAAAATAAACTGCTCGCGCGCGCTTCGCGTCATCGTCTCGACGCCGAGATCCTCCGTGACCAAGCGCTCGCGATCGGTGGCTTGCTCAGGCCCGAACTCGGAGGGCCGCCAGTGCGACCCTATCAGCCGACGAATATTTGGGAACCGGTCGCGTTCGGCGGCAGTAACACCAAGGTTTACGTGCAGGACCACGGCGCCGCGCTCTATCGGCGCAGTATTTACTCGTTTTGGAAACGCACCGCACCCGCGCCATCGATGTCGACGTTTGATGCACCCTCGCGGGAGAGCTTCTGTGTCGGGCGCGGCCGATCCAACACGCCGCTCCAGGCGCTCGCGTTGATGAATGATGTGCAGCAATTCGAGGCGGCGCGGGCTTTCGCCGAGCGGCTGCTCCTGCGCACGAGCACGGATGAGGATCGATTGACGCAGGCGTTTCGTAGCGTCGTGGCCCGCGCGCCCGCGCCGGCCGAGCGCACGCTGCTGGCGGAGGCGCTGGCCGCGCATCGGGCGCATTTTGCCAAAGACGCGGAATCCGCCAGTCGCGTGCTCGTCAATGGCGAGTCGAAGCCGAACGCCGCGCTGCCGGTCGGTGAGTTTGCCGCCTGGACGATGGTTGCCAATCTCCTGCTCAATCTCGACGAGACCGTGAACCGCAACTGAACCAGCGATGAACCCCGCCTTGTCATTGCGAGGAGTGCAGCGACGAAGCAATCCAGCTGGATCGCCACGGTGCGCTGCGCTCACCTCGCGATGACAAAAAGATGACGACTTTGGCCAATAACCCATGAATCCCGCGCACGAATATCTGAATCAGCTCACGCGCCGGCAATTCTTCGCGGGCGCCGGACTGGCGATGGGCGCGGTCGCACTGAACCAGCTGGCCCCGCGCCTCGCGGCGGCGGCGCGGCAGAATCCGCTCGACGCACGAATTCATCCGCCGCTCCCGGGCTTCCCTCATTTTGCGCCGAAGGCGAAACGCATCATCTACCTCCACATGAACGGCGGGCCCTCGCAGCTCGACACGTGGGACTACAAGCCGAAGTTGCAGGAGCTCTTCAACCAAGACCTGCCCGAGTCGATTCGGATGGGGCAGCGCATCACGACGATGACGAGCGGGCAGACGCGGTTTCCGGTCGCGCCGGGGGTTTTCAAGTTTGCGCAACATGGCCAGTGCGGCCGGTGGGTGAGCGAACTGCTGCCGTTCACCTCGAAGATCGTCGATGATATCGCGGTCGTGCGCAGCGTGCACACCAACGCGATCAACCACGACCCGGCCTGCACTTATTTGATGACGGGCAGCGAGATTCCCGGGAAAGCGAGCCTTGGTTCTTGGCTCAGCTACGGGCTCGGCAGCGAGAACAACGACCTCCCGGCCTTCGTCGTGCTCACCCCGAAATTTTCCCCGAAGGTCGCCGCGCAGGCGCTGTTCACGCGCATGTGGAGCAGCGGGTTTCTCCCGACTTCCCACAGCGGCGTGGCGCTGCGGGCGCAGGCCGATCCGGTGCTGTTCTTGGAGAATCCCAACGGCGTCGATCCCGCGACGCGGCGCGCGATGCTCGATTCGCTGGGGAAGTTCAACCAGCTCTCCCACGCCCGCTACGGCGACCCCGAGACGCTAACGCGCATCGCGCAATATGAGATGGCGTTTCGGATGCAGACCAGCGTCCCGGAACTGACGGATTTCAGCGACGAGTCGCCGGCCACGCTCGATCTCTACGGGCCGGCGGTGAAGGAGCCCGGATCGTTTGCCGCGAGCTGCCTGCTCGCCCGCCGGCTCGCCGAGCGCAACGTGCGGGTGGTGCAAATTCTGCACCGCGGCTGGGACCAGCACGGCACGCTCCCGGAGCATCTCAAGATTCAGTGCAACGACACCGATCGCGGCTGCTACGCGCTGATCGCCGATCTGAAACAGCGCGGTTTGCTCGACGACACGCTTGTCGTCTGGGCGGGCGAATTCGGCCGCACGGTTTACTCGCAGGGCACGCTCACCCGCACGAACTACGGCCGTGATCACCACCCGCGGTGTTTCAGCGTGTGGCTCGCCGGCGGCGGCGTGAAGGGCGGAACCGTTTACGGCGAGACCGACGATTTTTCCTACAACATCGTGCGCGACCCCGTGAGCCTGCGCGATCTCAACGCGACGCTGCTGCACTGCCTTGGCGTCGACCACTCGAAGTTTACCTTCAAGGCGCAAGGCCTCGACCAGCGGCTCACCGGGGTGGAGCCCGCGCGAGTAGTGCACGAGATTCTGGCGTAGACGGTCCGAGCCCACCGCGGCTTCTAGGCGGGAAGTGCTGCGAGCGCAGACTCGATATCCGGCGGGTTCCACCAGATTGGTTTCCCCGCGTCGGCAGCGAGGACGCGCGCGGCGTTGTAGCCGCAGAGGCCGGTGACGTTACCTCCCGGGTGGGTCGAGCCGCCGCAGAGGTAGAGACCCTTGACCGGTGTGCGGTAATTGCCGGCGCCGGCGAAGGGCCGGTTCCAACCGACCTGGCCTTGGGCAAAGGAGCCGACGAGCAAGTCGCCGCCGCGCATGTTGGGCAGCTCGTGTTCGGTATCGAGCGGCGAGCGCGTGAAGGCGTCGAGCACCGCGCCGACGAGGTTGGGCGCGAAGTCGGTCCAGTGCGCGAGCAGGCGGCGGCCGTGGGCATCGCGCTCCGCGTCCCAGTTCGCGGCGCGACCACGCAGCGCGTAGGGCAGCTTTTCCCAGAGAAACGCGACGTGCTGGCCGGCCGGCGCCTGGCTGGGATCAAATTGCGTTGGGCATGCGCCCCAGGCCACGGTCGCGGGAATCTCTCCGCGCTCGTGGGCCGCCACGATCTCGTGAAACTGGCCGAAGCGCTCCAGCCCGACGATGGTCATGAGCGCGTGGGAGAGATCGGGGCGCTGGGCCGCGGCGGACCAGCGGGGCGGCTCGGCGAGCGCGACATTCAGCGAGAAGAGCGGGGCGAGGAGGTTGTAGTCGAAGCGGGCCGCGCTCGCGCGCACGTCCGCCGGGACCGCTTCGCTAGGGAGGAGATCGAGAAAGGTCTGTTGCGGGTTGAGGCCGGAGACCACGTTGTCAGCGGTGATGATTTCGCCCGAGGCGAGTTCCACCCCGGCGGTCCGGCCTTGGCGCATGACGATGCGGCGTAACTCCACGCCGCAGCGAATCTCGCCCCCGTGCTCGGTGAGGTCGGCGACGAGCCCGCGCGCGAGATGGCCAGAGCCGCCGACACACATCTGCGCCTTGGCGGGCGAGGCGAGCAACGCGGGAATGGCATGGCCAAATCCGGGTTGCCGCAAATCCACTTCGCGAAGCCCGTTGAAAAAGAGCAGGCCGGCGCGCACGGCGTCGTGCTCGAACTCCCGGGTGACAAATTCCAGCGGCGAGAGGGCCGAGACTTCAAGCAGGCGACGGCCGAGCGCGCTGCGGGAAAGCAGTTGCGTGCGGCGACCCGGTTCCAGCGGCGGCGAGTGCGATTCGGGGATTAGGATGCGTTCGACGATGGGACGAAATTCCTCGGTCCAGCGGCGTAGCGCGTCGGCGTCCGTCTTTGAAAACGCAGCAAAGGAAGCCGCGGTGCGCTCAGCGTCGGTCCACCATTCGAGGGCGCGGCCATCGCGGAGGAGCATCGCGACATTGAGCTCCGGCTGGAGGTAGCGGACGCCGTGGCGCTCCAGCTCCAGATCGCGAAACCACGGCATTTGCGTGATCGCGCGATGGAAAAAAGAATGCGGGTGATGAATGAATCCGGGCAGCCGGGGGTTCTCGAGCGTCCGCAGACCACCGCCGGGTTCGAATGCGCGATCGAGGGCGAGGGTGCGCAGGCCGCTGCGTGCGAGGTAGGCTTGTGCGACGAGGGCGTTGTGGCCGGTGCCGAGGAATAGGACGTCGTAATGCATGGCTATGGGGCTCGCTCGATGCGGAGGCGGCAGAGAGCGCGGGAGGGAACAACGAGCGATACGCGCCGGTGATCGGAGGTGAGAGTGACTCGGCCCCTGGACAGAGGGTGATCGTCGGCGGATGAGATGGTCCACGTGTAGTCGCCGGGGTCGAGGGTCAGCAGGCTGGCGTCCAGTGGGCGGGCGGCGGCACCAAAATGAAATAGATCAGCGGTGAAACGATCGCGGCGGTTCTGCGCTACGCGCACGGCGATTTCACGGGGTGACGTGTGCCAGCGCACGCCGTTCAGCGGGAAGTTGTCCACCGCGCCCGGATCGCCGGTGACGGTGGCGTAGAGCAGCCCGGCGTCGACGCGCGGCGCGCCG
>JBDSGI010000500.1:0-9941 GCA_039919035.1 Opitutaceae bacterium | reverse complement strand
TAGGGGAGCGTGGCCTTTTCGAAAAAGCGGTGCAGATAGCGATGCGCCTCGCCTTCGCCGCGCGCGACTTCGCTGGCGGATCGTTCGCGCCCTTCGGCCCACGCTTCGACGATGGGCACGAGGGCCGCGAGTTCGGCGCGGGTCGGCGCGTCAAGTGGGGTGTCGCCCAGCGCGGCGAGGGCTCGCAAATGCGCGAGACGGGCGGACTCGTCGTCAGAGTTGCCGGCGGCGGCAATTAGCGCCGCAGCCGACTCACCTGCGGCGCACACGCGGATGGCGGGCAAAAACCCCGCCAGTGCGATCATTAGAACGCGAAGGCGGACGCAGGCGAAACTCCAACCGGCCATCAGTAGCGGAAGCGCACGCCGGCCGCGCCGTTCCAGCCCGTGTTTTCATATTCCTCGGGTCGGCGCGGATTGTTGTCATACCAACGCTTCGTTTCCTGCGTGAGGTTCTTGCCGTCGACAAAGAGCGTGAGGTTTTTCGTCACGCGATAGGAGAGCTGCGCATCCCAGCGGGTGGCATCGTTGTTATGGACGCTGCCATTGATGCCGCCGACCTCACGGACGAATTCGTCGATGTAGTTCACGGCGACACGCGCGGTGAAGCCGTATTTTTCCCAATAAACCTGGGCGTTGTAGACGCGTTTTGGCTGGGCCGGGACAAAATCCTCCGTGCGCTTACCGGTCGCGCCCGTGGTCACGTTGAACGTCGGAAATTCCGATTCCCCACGCACGAAGGTCGCGTTGACGCTGAACCCGAGGCCGCTGAGCAGGCCCGGCAGCATCGGCAGTGACTGCACCCAGGTGAGCTCGGTGCCGGTGATGTCCTGGTTCCCGCCGTTGAGATTTTGATAGAGGGCGACGACGATGGGCGGACGCGGCTCGCGGCTGACGCCCTTGTAGATGAAATCCTTGATGTTCTTTTTGAACACGGCGACCGAGAGCATGCCGGTGGGCTGGAAATACCACTCGAGCGAAGTGTCGAAGTTCATCGATTTCTGCGCGCGCAGGTTGGGGTTGCCCTTGTAAACGCGCACGAGCGCGCCGCTGTCGAGATTGGTGAGCCCCTCGGGATCGAGGGCGGATTCATAGGGGATGAGGTCGCCGTAGTCGGGGCGCGAGAGCGTGTTGGTCCACGCGCCGCGGAGCACGAGGCTCGGGTTGAAACGATAGTTCAGCAGCACAGAGGGGAAAAAATTGCCATAGGAGGCGCCGCCCTTGGCGCGGGTCGTGGCGCTGGGCCGGTAGGTGTAGTCCACCTTGGTCTGCTCGTAGCGCAGGCCGCCGATGGCTTGCAGCCGGCCGAATTGCGCGGTCGCCATGCCGTATCCGGCCGAGATGTCCTCGGTGGCGTCGTAGCGCGAGATCGCGACGATCGTGGTCTCGTCGCCGTTGGCGGGTAGGAAGGTGGCCTTGTTTTGGTTGTAGTAGCCCAAGACGTCGTCGAGCGCGGGAAAGGGCCCAAAGGTGGCTACGCGGCCGGCGAAGACTTTGCGCGGCTCGTAGCCGCCGCTGAATGTGCTCTGCGGCACGGCGGCACCGGTCGGCGCGAAGTCATCGATGGAGCCGTCGAGCTTGCGATCTTTGCCGCGATACTTTCCGCCGACTTTCCATTGCACGGGAATCTCGCCGATCTTTCGATCAAACTCGTAGTCGAGCTTCGCGACGAGATCCTTGTCTTTGCCGTTGGTCGACTGCAGGCGAATCTGGTTGAGCACGATGTCTTGGGTGCGAAACAGCGCATCGGCGCCGGTCGCACGGTGCGTGAGGGTGACGCGCGGAAATTCCGGGTCCGCGCGATCCACCACGAAGTCGATCCCGCGGCGCGTGGCGGAGGTGGTGATGTCGAACTGATACCGCCGCGCGGTGGCGTCGAGTTCGGCGAGGCCGTAGTTCAACTCGTAGCTGAGGCGGCCTTCGGGCAGCTTGGTTTTTCCGCCCACGGCGATCCGGTCGTTGTCGCGGTCGGTGAAGATGCGGTCGAGGCGGCGCGTGATGCGCGCCTCCGTGCCGGTGGCGCGCGCGTCCGTGGAGGTCGCGGCGAACGTGTTGAAGCCTCGCTCGCGCAACCGCCAGCGCGTGGAATCCTTCGCGCTGCCGTTGTGAAAGAGCTTCAGGTAAAACTGCGAAGCTCCGCTGTTGCCGCCCGGGCGATAGTCGAAGTTCAGGTTGCCGCCCAGGTTCTTCGTGTCGATGCGGCGGAACCGCTGATCGAATTCCGAGATGCCCTGATCGGTGATGCCGGTGATGGTGTTTACCGGCGCGATGGATTTGTCGAAATAGGAAATTTCGTAATCGTTCTGGCCGTATTTTTCCTTCGCGTTGGAGAGCGTGGCGGTGATGCCGAGGGTGCGGCCGGCGTCGATTACGTCGCTGTAGTTAAGGTTGAAGGCGTAGCCATCGTCCTTGCGCAGGTTGTTGTAGCGATATTCGACCCGGCCGTTGAGGCTGCGGCCCGGGAGGTCGAACGCACTGCGGGTGACAAGATTCACGAGGCCGCCGAACGAATCCGCGTCACGGTCGGCCGGCAGCGCCTTGATGACTTCGATGCTGCTAATCATGTCCGAGGGGATGGTGCTGAGATCGACGGCGCGCGTCTCGGTGCCACTGGTGGTGAAGATGCCGTCGTTGGCGGGCGAGCTGAGGTGGGAGCCGTCGAGCGTGACGGAATTCAGTTTCGCCTCGGAACCGCGAATCGAGGCGAAGGCGGACTTGCCATCGAGCACGACGCTGACGCCGGCGACCCGTGCGAGGGCGTCACCGACCGTTTGATCGGGAAGATTTCCGATCGCATCGGAGGAGATGACGTTCATCACCGTATTACTGGTGCGCTGCTGATTGATGGCGCGCGACTGGCCCTCGCGCACCGACTCGACGCTGACGGCCTCGAGCATGATGACATCGGACTGGTCGAGTTCGATGGTGGCGGTGGTATTCGCGCCCGCGCGGACGACGACGGTCACCGTCTTGGTTTTGCGGCCAACGTAGCTGACTTCGAGGCGTTGGCTGCCGGCGGACACATCCGGCAGGCTGAATGCGCCCTCGCGCGACGTGGCGGCGGAGAGATTGGTGGCGGCCACACGGACCTCCGCGCCGACGAGGTAGCCGTGGGAGGCCTGGTCCAGCACGACGCCCGAGATAGAGCCGGTGGACTGGGCGAAGGCGGTTGCGCCAAAAAGCGCCGCGATGCACATGGCGGAGTTCAGCAGCAGACGGAAGAGAGCGGGTCGGAAGTGGGGGCCGGAGGCACGATTCATGGACGGGAATGGTTTGAGGCGGTCGCGCCGGTTGATGCGCGCTGGGCCGCAGTTATGAGACCATGAGTAACCAATCGGTGTATTGATGCACGCTCAATTGCCCGGGCGGGCGGGGGGCTAAAAACCGGATGGGACTTTTTCGGATCGGGTGCGCCGCAACCGCCCAAACTTTTGCGCAGCTGATATTGATCCGAGGCCGCAAAAACTGCGGGACGAGGAGAAACCTATTTCGTCGGAGCGGCACTGTCCGCCTCGGGCGCCCGAATCAGCACGGGGCGGCGTTCGGCGTCCTGGGCTTTTTGCATGAAGTCGCGGAGGGCTTCGTAAGCAGGTTGGTCGAGGAAGCCGCCGCGTTGGGTCATTTCGTAGTCGTAGAGCACAACGTTACCCTTCCGCTGGTATTGAAGCCGGCACGTGGCGGTGGGGACGGAGAAGCTCCAGTTTTCGGGAAGTTCCTCAATCGTGGCGCCGGCGGGAAGCATGAGGCGGACGGTCTTGCGCTGGAGATTGGGTCCGCTCCAAACGACGCCATCCTGTTTGGTTTTCCACGGCGACAAGCGGACTTTGGAGAACACAACCTGGGGGCTGATCAGCATGAGACTGCCGCCGGTGCGGCGGGCGTAGCGTTTCGCGGTGAAATCGAAAGTCAGTGTCCAGCGGGCGTCCGGGGCGTCCCAATTGTCCTGCCACTGCAAGTTTTCGAGGAACGACACGGTATCGCGCAAGCGGGCCTCCAGGACGGGGGTGAATCGCTCGGCGCGGAGGCTTTCCCGCGCCGCGTGGAGCGTGATGGCGATGCTGCCGCGGGAGATTTCCTCGATCGCGGCACTGAGGGTGCCGTCGGCGCGGAGGCTGGCGTTGATGTTGGTTTCGATGCGATTGGTTTCCGGATCGGCGATGGGCAGGGTAATCAGGCCGGTGGAGCGAGGAGACGCGACGAGGCCGTAGCCCCCTTGATCGCCGGCGGAGAGGATTCCGAGCGGCGTGTGCGAATCAGTCGGGTCGAAGAGCACGAGTCGACCGAGCGGGCCGGCGTCGACGACGGGCCAGCCGGTCGGCACGGCGTCGTCGGCGCGGATCGCGGCGATGGCGTGATTGAAACGCGCGGACGGCCAGTTCGGCTCGACGGCTTTCGGATTGCCCGAAAAAACCAGGACGACATGGCCCTCGTCGCCGAGGGCGCGGAGCATACTTACAAGCAGGGTCGCCTTATCCTTGCAGTCGCCGTGCCGGTTTTGGAGCACTTCGCCGGCGGCGTGCGGCCGGTAGCCGGCGAGGTAATCGGGATCGACGACCACGGCGAGGTAGCTGATTTCCTTTTGGACGAATTCCGAGAGCGCACGGATGCGTTCCCAGCGGGCGGTCTTGTCGGCGACGAGGGCCTCGGCCTTGGCTTTCACCGCGGCACTGGCGGGGATGCGCGGCTCGATAATGGTGGCGGCGAGGCCGGCCATGTCGGGCCAGGTTTGGATAGCGGAGTTGTCAGCGGGAATGTTGCGGACGGAGAGGGTCGGCGACGCGAGAAGAAATCCGCTGGGACGCTCGCCACCGACGGAAGACGGATACCGGCGGTTTACCCAGCGCAGGGAGCCGGGCGCAGGGCCGGGGACCGGAGCCGGGATTTGAGCATGAGCCGAGTGCCAGACGAGTCTGCCGCCGGGCGAAGGCGCGACCTCGAGGACAGAGAGCAGCGTCGAGAGATCCGTGGGGAAAATCCAGCCGAGATCGGAAATGCCGGTCTGGGATTCCACCTCGAACTCCCACGCGAACACGCTGCCGACGGGGATTTCCGTCGTGGCGCGGTAACCGAGCACGCGTTGCTGCGGCCAGAACACGTTGCCGATTTTCATCGCGGTGTCGGTGAACGCGCGGATCGAAAATTCATCGGCCTTTTTGCCGTCGGCACTTACGATCCACGCGCGCGCGGCGAGAATTTTTTCGATGTCGGCGTTGAACTGATAGGAGCACGCGGCGCGCTGGCGACCGGTGTCGGTGAGAATCTTGATGGCGCCGCGATTGACGCGTCTCACGCGATTATCGGGGAGGTGGCGCACGTCGCTGGAGTCGAGAAGCCGCACGGCGATCTTGCCGCGGCCGAGGGCGGCGATGTCTTCGGCGAGCAGTGGTTTCAGCCAGTCGGGGGGCGGTTTGGCGACGGCGACGGTGGCGAGGGCAAGCAACGCCACAAGCCAGCGGAGACAGGGCGGCATGGGGTGGGCGCGTTTATTTGGCGGCTTCGGCCGCGGGCGTCTCGGCTTTGCGCAGGAAGACGATCTCGTGCTGGTCGGCGCGGGCGACACGATCATACCATGTTTTCAACACCGGGTAGCGATCCGGGGCCACGTCGAGGAGATGGCTGGTGAAGGAACGCTCACCGTGAAGCGTGTGGTTGGCGCGGTCGTAGCTGAGTTTCACCTCGTGGTTCAGGATTTCGCCGGGGTTGGGGGCCGGGGCGGAGGGGGATTCGGGTTCGAATTCCGCGGGCACTTGGATTTGCAGGCGATCATGCTCCTGCCAAGGATAAGGAAAATGGATGGGGTGGCGCCGCTCGGTGGCGGTGAACGGCGAGCCGGCCTCGGCGCGAAATACCTCGGGGTGGAGCAGGAGGCGATTTTTGGTGCGAGTCGCGAATCCAGGCCAGCGAATCTTGGCGGAGAGGAGCAGCGGCTTCTCGGCGTCATCGAGCGCATCGATTTTGGTCATCTTCACGTCGACGACTTTGGCATCCAGACCGAACTTGGTGGCGGCGACCTCTTCGCGACGGGTTTTCTGCAAGCGGCGCAGTTCGCCGCGCAGCGCGACAGCGGCCTGGCCGGTGAACGTGCGGGTGCATTCGCCGGTAAGCACGCCCTCGGCGTCGACCGAGAATTTGCCGGTCGAGGATATGACGGACTGCTCGGCGCGGGTGGCGGGCACCTTGATAAACTGCTGCTTCTTTTCGAGCGCGAGGAGGCCGGCCTGCGCTTCCTGTTCCCAGGGCAGCAAACCGAACGGGAGCCGGTTGACCGTGTGCGGCGAGGAGAAGCGCCATTGGTCGCCGATTTTCAGGGTTACGGCGAAATTGGCCAGGAACGCGGGCGAGACAAATTGCGGATTGAACCGGCACAACGTCCGGTCCGGCAGCATGACGGTGTGGCACTCGAACCCAGCGGTGCGATACAAGGCGACGGCCAGCCAGACGAACTCCTGGCTAAAGCGGATCACCTCCGGCTTTTTCTCCACGTCCATGATGTCGTCGAGCGACTGAGGCTGCACCCGCTCGGCTGGGCGCGGACCGCTGCGGCGCCGGTGTTGTTGGTAGAGATTCTGCACGCGCGTGTGGATCGCGCGGGCACGGGCTTCGGGGTCCGCGAGGTCCATGGTAATCTCGGCGGCGAGTTGCTTGACGCGCGGGGTGACGTAGCCGCGGTCGCGTTCGATCCAATTGATCAAGGTGGAGTGGACGGCCCACGGGCCTGACTTGGGATCAACGGTTCCCGGCATCGGGATCTTGCCGGAGCGCGGAAGCAGGAGGCGTTCGTATCGCTCGTAAGAGTTGACGATGGTGAGCGCGTAATCGGTGGCCGGCCCGACGAAGGGTTCGCGAATGATCGACGGCAGATTTTCCGCGGTGACGGTGATGGTGCGTTTTTTCTTATCTTCGGTGAGCTTTCCGCCGCCGAGATTGAGGGCAAATGTGCGATTGCCCCATTGGTCATCATCCCGGCTGATGCGACAGAGGTAAGAGGCCTGACGCAGCGGGATGCCCTCGCGCTGGACCACGAACGCGCTGATGGCGGGTGGATTGGCGAGGCGGCGGATGATGCGGTATTCGAGCACCGCGCCGGCTTCGACGCCGCTGATGGCGAGAAATTTTTCCTTTACCTCGGGGCCGCCGCTCGAAAGCCAAGCGAGCAAGCCCGATTCTTTGCCCTGGCGGGCCAGCGTGCGCTCCTTGATCGACTCCTGGCCGAACTCGCGCGAGGTGCCATCGGGCAAAGTCAGACGCGCCCGCAGCTCGATTTTGTTGTCGGATGAACCGTTATCGATCCCCGAAATGCGTGTGATGTGCTCGACCTTGTCGGGGCGGAAAATCTTGTAGCGGATGTATTCGGTCGTCGTGCGCTCGAATGGGAAGGCGTTGTCGTCGATCTCGATGTTGACGAAGAGCGCTTCGGCGGGCGCTTCGGGCTCGAGCTTGGGGGCTGTCTCCGCGAGTTCGGCGGCAGCGATCGGTTGCCAGGAGGAAGCTTTGGAGGCGCCGCGGAGGGCGAAGCCCGAAACAAGAAACGCTGTGAGCGAGAGGGCGGCGGTTGAGAACGCGCAGCTAGGACGGGCCGCGCGAAAAAAATGGGAACGCATTGGGGAGCCAAATGGGGCGATCCCGAAGACGTCAGACAAGGTGGCCGGCGTCAAAAACTTCCGCTGAAGGAAAGGATCTTCAGCGACGCAGGTGCCTGAGCAGTGCCTCGGCGCAGGCGCGGGCGAAAACCGGGGCGTTGATTTCGGCGTCTTGCTCGACGACGGGGATGTCGGGACGGAGGTGCTGCCGGAGCGGCGCGAAGAGGGCGGCGTCTGCCTCGGGAGAATGGAACGGCTGGCCGGGGGCGCTGATCACGCTGATGGCGCGGAGCGGAAGTAGAACAGTGACGGGCGCAGTGTAGCGGTTGATTTTTTCGGCGAGGATGCGGCCGAGTTGCTCGCACTCGGCGGGCGTGGTGCGCATGAGGGTAACTTGCGCGTTGTGCTGGTAGAAAGTGCGGCCGGCGAATTGGGCAGGGACGCTGGCGCGTTCGCCGAAGTTCACCATGTCGAGGCAGCCGGGGCAGACGATGGCGGGAATTTTCGCTTTGGCGGTGGCGTCGAGGCGCTCCGGGCCGGCCGAGAGGACCCCGCCGACGAGCTCGTCGGCCCACTCGGTCGTGGTGATATCGAGCACGCCGGCGACCATGCCGCTCGCAATGAGCGACTCCATCGCGCGACCGCCGTTGCCGGTGGCGGCGAAGACGAGCACTTCATAGCCGGCGGCCTCGATGATTTTTTTCGCCTCGGTGACGCAGGCGGTGGTGTTGCCGAACATGCTCGCGACGACGAGGGGTTTGTCGGCGGACGCGGCCGGCTGGGCGGACGCGGCGGCCGTAACCATGCCGGCGATGGCACCGGCGGCGTTGGCGAAGATGGCGCGCGAGACGCGATTGAGCCCGGAGACGTCGACGATGGCGGGCATCATCGTGATGTCGGTGGTGCCGACGTAGGGCGCGACCTGGCCGCTCGCGAGTGTCGAGACCATGAGCTTCGGAAAACCGATGGGCAGCGCGCGCATCGCGGTGGTGGCGATGGCGGTGCCGCCGCCTCCGCCGAGGGAGATAATGCCTTGGATGCGACCGGCGGCGTGGAGTTGCGTGACGAGCGCGGCGGCGGCGCGGCCCATCAGCGTGACGCATTCGCCGCGATCTTTGCGCGCGAGGATCGCGGCGGTATCGGGGGCGTTGAGCGCGGCGAGGACTTCGGTGCGGGTGATGTCGGGCGTGATCGTCGGAGCGTCGAGGCTGCCGACGTCGATCAGGAGCGTGGCGAGGCCGGCGCGGCGGAGGAGGTCGGCCACGAAGGCGTGCTCGGGGCCTTTGCTATCGAATGTTCCGAGGACGGCGATGGTGGTTGGCATCGTAGGTTTGGAGTAGGGCGGGTCTCTGACCCGCCCTCGAGAACCCAACGTTTCAAAAGGGCGGGTCAGAGACCCGCCCTACTTTCATTACTTCCCGCTCGTCCACTTTACGGCGTTCGTGAGGAGCGCCTTGAACGGGGCGAGATCGTGGACGCGTTCGTCATGGCCGAGGGTGAAGCCGACGACGCGGGCGGTGGGGTGCTTGGTAATCCAGATCACGGGGTGCGGTTTCTTGAATTTGATCGAGGGCGAGGTCTCGGCGAGGACTTCGATTGAGGAGGTGCCGGCGGGGATTTTTTCGGGCTCGGCGTTGATGTAGTAGAGCTCGTCGAACACCTCGAAGCTGGCGGGGACGCCTTTCATGATCGGGTGATCGGGTTTCAGGGCGTGGACGGAGTAGGCGCCGAGTTTGTCGTGGCCGCGGGCGCCACCGCCGACGATCTGGGCGTTGAGTTCGGGCCATTGCTGGAAGCCATACCAGGTGCCGGGGTGGAGCATGACGATGCCTTTGCCGGCGGCGGCGAAGGCCATCAGCGCTTTCCGATACGCGGGCGTATCGAAGAACATCCGGTTGACGCTGATGACGGCGACATCGGCACCGGCGAGTTCGGCAGCGGCCTGATCGCGATCCTCGGTATAGTTCACAGAGTAGCCAGCGGCGCGGAGCGTGGCGGAATCGGTGCCGCCGAAGAACTTGGTGAAATCATGTGAGCTGCCGCCGCCGATGAGGAGCACGCGGGTTTTGCCGGGCTCCCACGTCACGGTCGTGACGGGCGGGAGCGGGCGATCGTTTTTGCCGCCGGTTTTTGGCGTAGCATCAACGACGACGGGCGCGGCTGGGGCTGCGGTGGCGGCGGGCGTGGCGTTGGCGCGGAGGTAGCCGATGATATCGCGGAGCGAAGTCGCGCCGAGACCGTCGAAGCCCTCGGGCATGAGGGAGCGGCG
Organism: Opitutaceae bacterium; assembly: GCA_039919035.1. Classification (GTDB taxonomy): domain Bacteria; phylum Verrucomicrobiota; class Verrucomicrobiia; order Opitutales; family Opitutaceae; genus ER46. The sequence goes on along the minus strand of JBDSGI010000500.1, from coordinate 93 downwards.
GGTGTTTTCGCGGGTCGCGATATCGGCGATTTTGACTTCGGTGTCGCCGCCTTGGTTGCGGACGGTGAGCGCAGCGTTGGTCTCGTTGGAAAT
>JBDSGI010000499.1:0-3644 GCA_039919035.1 Opitutaceae bacterium | reverse complement strand
ATCATCGGCAGCCAGCCATACGCGTGGTTCCAAGGTTGGACGACCGACCACAGGCTGCCGCCCGCCGCGTTGCGCGTCGGGAGCACCGCCGCCCAGCAGCCGGCCGCCGAGAGAGCGAGGAAGAAGGTCACCGCCCCGCCCAATACCCGCACCGACGCTTGCAACAAATCCGTCCACAACACCGAGCGTAGGCCGCCGAGAATCGTGTAGGCGCCCGCCGCCACCGCGATCACGGCCACGGCGAAATTAAACTGCACCGCTGAACTCCACCCGAGCAGATCGGTGAGCACGGTCGCGCCCGCGTAGAGCGCCGTCGCGATGTTGGCCGCGAGGATCATCACGATGTTGATGCCCGAAACAAACATCCGTGCGCCCGGGCTGTAGCGGCGCTCGAAAAACTCCGGCGAGGTGCGCAGCTTCAGTGAGAGGTAAACATCCACGAAGAATACCGCCAACAGCGCGAAGCACAGTGCGCCGACCATTTGAAACGCCCCCGCCGCCAGCCCGATCGTGTAGGCCAGCCCGGCCTGCCCGACGAATTGCTGGCTCGAGATGTTGGCGGAAAACATCGACGCCCCGATCAGCGGCCACGTCGCCTCCCGGTCCGCGAGAAACAGCGCCTCGGCGTCCTTGATTTTTTTTCGGCCGAACCAGAGGCCGAGCCCGATGGTCAGCAGGAAATAGCCGGCGACGATAACGACATCAAGGGGAGTGACGCGCAGGAGATTCATCAACGGCGCCTCACTATGCGATCACGCCGGAGGGAATTTCAACCCACCAGCGATCTCCGACGCGCTGCTGCCAGCGCCCGAGCACGCCGCGCAGCCGCGCGATCTGCGGCGCATGCTCGGTCTCGTCGGCCAAGTTGTTTTGCTCGCCCGAATCGGCAACGAGATCGAAAAGCTGCACGCGCTCGGTGCCTGCGACGTGATAGACGATCAGCTTCCAGCGGCCGTCGGTCGCCATCCGCTGGCCGTCCATGTAGGCCGCGCAGGTCGTTTCCCGGACCCGCGCCGCACTGGAGGCAAACGCCGGGACCAAACTCCGGCTCTCCAGCCCGTCGGGCGGCGTGATGCCGGCGAGCGCGCACAACGTCGCATACAGATCGAGCGAGTAGGCGGGCGTGGCGATCCGCACGTCGCGCGGCACACCCGGGCCGGCGACGATGAAGGGCACGCGCACGCTGGGCTCGTAGAGATTCTGTTTCCCGAGCAAGCCGTGGCTGCCAAGCGCGAGCCCGTGATCGGAAATGTAAACCACGAGGGTGTTGTCCGCCTCATCCGTTTCGCGCAGCGCTTCGAACACGCGGCCCAGCCACGCATCGTGATGCGAGATCATCCCGTAGTAATCCGCCAGTTGCTCCCGCAGGACGGCCGGCGGGCGCGGTTTGGGCGCAAGCTGCTCGTCGCGAACATCGAGCTCGCCGTTGTCGAATGGGTGCTCCGGCAGAAAATTATTCGGCAGCGGAATTTCCGCCGGATCGTAGAGCGCCCGGTATTCAGGCGGCGGCGTGCGCGGGTCGTGCGGGGAAGTCAGGGCGACGCAGGCGAAGAAGGGACGCCCGTGTTTTCGCTTTTGGAGAAACGCCTCCGCCGTCTCGCAAAATATCTCGGTCGAAAACCCCGGCACCAACCGCGGCGGGGCGCCGGCAGCGATCTCCGCCAGGTCATGCACCGGCACGGCGGTGTGATCGCACATGCCGCCCTTGAAAATATTGTGCGCCACCTCAAAGGAACGTTGCAGTGCGGGGAGATCATTGTGCCACTTGCCGGTGAAAAACGTCTCGTAGCCCGCGGCACGGAATCGCTCGGGCAGCGTGCAGGCATCCGGCGGCAATCGGACTTCGAAGTCCGGGCCGCGGTCCAGCCGGGGCGCCGCATCGGCGCGAAACACATCCCGCCCCGTCAGCAGGCACGCGCGGGAGGGCGCGCACACCGCCGGCATCAGCCCGCCCATGATCCGCGCCTGGGTGAACGCCGCGCCGCGCCGCACGAGCGCGTCGAGCACGGGCGTGCGCACGACCGGGTGGCCGAACGCGCCGATCGCATCGGCGCGATGATCGTCGGCGATCACCAGCAGGACATTGGGCGGCGAGGAGGAACGGGGCATGGCAGGAACCGCGACTGTGCGCGGCGCGATTGACCCCGCAACGATCACGCGTCTGAAACAGTTAAGTGAATTCGCTGAACCGCATCACGCTCAAGGACGTCGCCGCCCGGGCCAAGCTGAGCGTCGCCGCCGTCTCGATGGCGCTGCGCGATCACCCTTCGCTCCCCGCGGCCACGGTCGCTCGCGTAAAAAAAGTAGCGGCGGCCCTCGGCTATGCGCCCGATCCAGCGATGAGCGCGTTGGCGGCCCATCGCACGCGGCTCCGTGTGCGCCGTGATTTCTCCGTCATCGCGCTCGTCTCCAACTACGCCAGCCGGCACCTCTGGCTCCGCCGGGAGAGTGCCCAGCGCCTGCTGGCCGGAGCCACCGCCCGGGCGCAGGCCCTCGGCTACGCGCTGGAGCATCTGTGGGCACGCGAAGATGGCATGTCGCCCGAGCGTTTCGGCGAGGTGCTGCTGGCGCGCGGCATTCGCGGCGTGATTCTCGCGCCGTTCGAACACCCCACGGATCGTTTTGATTTGGACTGGCGGCAATTTGCCGTCGTCACGGTGGAGCGGCCGACCCGCTACACATTTTTTCCGCACGTCGTCACCAACTACTTTGCCGACACCGTGCTGGCGTGGTCGCAATTTCACGCTCGTGGCTACCGCCGGATCGGGCTGGTGGTGAACAGCGGGCTAGCCGAGCGCACCGCGCATCAGTGGGAGGCGGCCCATACCTTTGAGCAAACACGGCTCAAAGCCGAGCCCGTGCCCACGCTGGTGGTCGGCGAGACGGGCCGCTCCGAAAAGATCCGTGCTTGGCTGCGCCACCATCGCCCGGATGCGGTGCTGTGCCGGAGCGAAGGCCTGCTGGAGGCGGCGGCGGCCGAGGGCCTGCGGATTCCGCGCGACCTCGGCTATGCCAGCCTCAACGTTCTGGACGACGCCCCGGGCGTCAGCGGCATTCTGCAACGCCGGGACGTGATGGGCGCAACCGCCGTCGACGTGATTCACGGCCTGCTGCATCGCAACCACCGCGGGCCGCATGCGGTCTCCTCGGGCACGCATATCGACGGCGTCTGGCACGAGGGCCGCACCCTGCACGCGGTCGGCAAGGGTGGCGCGGCGCCGGGCGCTTAATTGTTTCAGTGAAGCCGGCGTTGCCGGCCCGGCGCAAAGTGGGCACTCGGTGGAGAGTCCTCTTTCCGCGCGACTCTTTGTCGCGTCGCCCATTGTCCCTGCCCTCCATGAAAACCTCCCTCGTCTCCCTTCATCGCCTCACCGCCGCCGTGCTGGGCGGGCTGTCGCTCGCCACCGCTTTCGCGCAAGTCCCGCCGAAACCTCCGGCCGACGAGGCCATCTTGCTGAATCCGTTCGACGTCACGGCGGCCACCACCAAAGGCTACATGGCGACGAACACCATTTCCGGCACGGCGATGAACACCCCGCTGCGCGACGTGCCGATGGCGATCAACGTCATCACCGCCGAGTTTCTCGCCGACACGCTCGTGGGCGTCGATCTCGCCCGCGCCTTCGACTTCAATTCCTCGATCA
>JBDSGI010000498.1:0-2933 GCA_039919035.1 Opitutaceae bacterium | reverse complement strand
GGCGATGGGTTTTTGCGGCTACCTGCGCAAACCCTACCGCGTCGGCGACGTCGGGAAGATGCTCAAGACCGTGATTCGCTGACGGGATGGCGGAGCGGGGATTTTTCGGACTCTAGCTGCGGAAGGGGTCCGACGGGGATTCACGATCCTCAATCGCCAATCCTAAACTCTCAGTCCCCTCCCTCCCGCCAGGTGAACGCGTGGCACAGTGCCACGCCCGCCGCGTCGGCTTCGTCGAGGGCGAGGGTGCGGCCATGACCGAGAAGCGCCATCACGGTGCGCGCCATCTGCTCCTTGCTCGCGCGGCCCGCCCCCACCACCGCCTGCTTCACGCGCAGCGGCGCATACTCGAACACCGGTTTCGCCCGCAGCGCCGCCGCCGAAATCGCCGCGCCGCGGGCCGCGCCGAGAATCTGGGCGGTTTGGAAATTCTGCACGAAAATCGTCTGCTCCAGCGCCACGTGCCGCACCTCCTCGGCGGCATCGAGCAAGGCGGCCACCGCGCGATGAATTTCTCCGAGCGCATGCGCCATCGGCAGTTTCGCCGCGATCTTCACCGTTTGGCACCGCAACAGCACGGGGGACCGGCCCACCCGAAACTCGATCAGCGCCAAGCCGGTGCCGCGCAGCGACGGATCGATGCCGAGCACGACTCCGGAAAACGGCACGCGGGCGCGAATGCCGAGCGAGCCCTGCCCCGAAGCCGCCCCGTTGGCGGGAACGTCCAGCGCGGCGGGCAACGGTTTCCCCGCCAGCTTGGCCGCCCACATTTGCCTGACGTTCATCCGTGCCATGCCTGAATGAGCAGGTTCAATCCCGCCACTACGCTCAGCGCGAGCGCGATGTTTTCAAACGCCGGCTGGTTGATTTTCAGGACCAGTTTCCGCCCCAGCCACGCGCCGCCCAAAACCAGCGGCGCCAGCCACAGATTGATCGCAAAACTCTCCGCGTTGATCAGCCCCAGATTAACCATGAAGGGCACCTTGAAGAAATTCAGGATGAGAAAAAACACCGCGCCGGTTCCGACGAAATCCATTTTCGGCAGCCGCATCGCGAGCATGTAAACCGCCATGAGCGGACCGGCGGCGTTGGCCACCAGCGTGGTGAAGCCCGCGAGGACTCCGATCGTGGGGGCAAACCATGCGCCGTGTTCCGCCTCGTGCCCGGACCGCCACCGGCGGATGATATGCATGCCCACGAGGACTACCACGATGCCGCCGATCAGCAGCTTCGTCTGGCGCTCGCTAATGTTGCCCAGCGCGAAGTAGCCAATGACCACGCCCCCGGCCGTCCACGGGAAAAGTCGCACGAGGTGCACCCACTTCGCGTGTTTCCAATAAATACTCGCGCCGACGATGTCGCCAAAGCACAGCAGCGGCAGCACCATCCCGGTCGCCTGCTTCGCCGGCATGATGCGCGTGAAAATGATCACCGCGAGCATCCCGAGTCCGCCGATGCCCGACTTGGAGATACCCACCACCAGCGCGGCGACAATCGCCAGCGCCCATTCCATCGGTCCGAAGGTGCTCATGCTCCTTCCCTCGGCGTAAAACCGCCGCCCGCCACTTCGAACACCTGCCACGCGCCAAGTTCAGCCTCCGGCAGGCGTGTGCCGGTCGCGATAATCTGCGACTCGGGATCGACCGCGGACCAGAAGCGGGCGCGGCGCGCGGGGTCGAGTTCGCCAAGCACGTCGTCGGCGAGCAGCACGGGGCGCACGCCACTTTTCTCATGAAACCATTTCGCCTGGGCGAGCCGCAGCGCCAATACCAGCGAACGTTGCTGGCCTTCTGACGCGAAATCTTTCGCCGCAGTGTGCTTCACCGTGAAACGAAAGTCATCCCGGTGCGGACCGGTGAGCGTGGTGCGAAACTGTTGATCCCGCGCGCGACTCGATTCGAGCTTCGCGAGTAGCGCCTCCGCGGAGGCTTCGGGAAAGTCCGGCTCGTAAACGAGGGTCGCGTCCTCCGCCTCATCGCTAAGCCGGGCGTAGGCGGATTTCAGCGTGGCTTCTAGCGCCGCCAGCCCGGCGGCGCGCAAGGCGATTAATTGCGCGGCGGCGGGTGCGAGGGTTTGCTCGAAGGCGTCGAGTTCGGCCGCCACCGATCGGCCGGATTTGAGCAGGGCGTTTCGCTCGGCCAGCGCGCGCGTGTAAGTCTGCAGGGCCCGAAGATAAGTCGCGTCCATCGCGGCCAGGGTAAGATCGAGCCAGCGGCGCCGACCGCCGGGCGAGCCTCGCACGAGCAGCATGTCTTGCGAAGAAAACACCACGGTGGGAAACCGTCCGAGGTGTTCGCCGAGTTTCGGCACCCGCACCTGATCGCACCAGAGTTCCTTGCTTTCGCGCCGCAGTTTGATCGTCACCTCGGTTTCGTTTTGCCGCTCGTGCTCGAGGGCAAACGCCAGCGCCGCGCATTGTTCCCCATGCCCAATCAACAGGCGGTGATCCGACGCCCGAAACGAGCGCAACGCGGTCAAAAAACCCGCCGCCTCAAGCAGGTTGGTTTTCCCCTGGCCGTTGGCCCCGAGGAGAAAGTGCTGCCGTCCGGAAAATTCCAACGCGGCGAAGCCGATGTTGCGAAAATGCCGGACGGTGAGCTTGCGCAGGCGCATCGCGGGCAAGTAGCGGGTAGCAGGTAGCGGGTAGCGAGTAGAAAACAGCCGGCAAAGTATGCTCGCTACCCGCCACCCGCTACCCACTACTTTTCCCCATGCGATCCTTCGAATCCTCGCTCGCCGACACCGTGCGCACGCTGCAATCCCTGGCCGAGATCCGTCCGGCCATCGATCGGGCCGGCGCGATGATTCTCGCGACCCTGCGGCGCGGCGGAAAGCTGCTGATCTGCGGGAATGGTGGCAGCGGGGCCGAGGCCGCCCATTTCTCAACCGAGCTGGTCGGCCGCTACGCCAGCGAGCGCCGCGCCCTCCCGGCG
>JBDSGI010000497.1:0-3924 GCA_039919035.1 Opitutaceae bacterium | reverse complement strand
TTCGACAAGGTCGAGCTGCTCAAATGGGTGCATCCCGCGACGAGCTACGACGAACTCGACAAGCTCCGGCTCGATGCCGAGCGGCTTTTGCAGAAACTCGGGTTGCCGTATCGCGTGCTCTTGATGTGTGGCGGCGACCTTGGGTTTTCGCAGTCGAAGAAATACGACCTCGAAGTGTGGTCGGCCGGCCAGCAACGCTGGCTCGAGGTATCGAGCTGCTCGAACTTCGAGGCGTTTCAGGCGCGGCGGGCGCAGATCCGGTTTCGCGCGAAAGACACCGGCAAGCCGGAACTCGTTCATACTCTCAATGGTTCGGGTCTCGCCGTGCCGCGCGTGCTCGCAGCGCTGCTGGAAAACAACCTGCAGGCGGATGGCCGCGTAAAGCTGCCGGCGGCGTTAGTGCCGTATTTCGGCAAGGAGTTTCTCACCTTTGCGTGAGGCGGCGGCGAAGCTCGCAGCGATTTTCCCGCGTGGGCGACTGGACGCGAAGGCGGTGACTTGGGCGGAGGTGGCCTCGCGCCGCGCCCACTGGGGCGTCGGATTTTCCGGGGGTGCGGATTCGCTGGCGCTGCTCCTGTTGATTTGGGCGCACTGGCCCGAGCGGAGAGCGCAGTTGCGCGTGCTGCATTTTAACCATCGCCTGCGGGGCGCGGAGTCGCGGGCGGATGCGGCGTTCTGTCGGCGCGTTTGCGCGAAACTGGGCGTCGCTTTCACGGCCGGCGCCTGGCCGGGAAAGCATCGCGACGCGAGCGAGGACGAGGCGCGGACGGCGCGCATGACGTTTTTTGCGAGCCACGCCCGCGTGATCTGGCTGGGCCACCAACAGGATGACATCGCCGAATCGATGTTGATGCGCCTCGCCCGCGGCAGCGGGGCGGGCGGGCTCGCGGCGCCGCGCCCCGTGCAGGCGTTGGCGCGAGGCCGCGTTCACGTGCGACCGTTACTCTCCCTGAAGAAGGCGGAAATCATCGCGGCGTTGCGCGCGGTGGGAGTCGAGTGGCGCGAAGACGCGAGCAACGGCACGGAGCGATTTTTCCGCAATCGGGTGCGCCAACTCGTGCTGCCGGCGTGGACCACAGCGGCGCAACGCGACGCGCTTGCCGGCGCCGCGCGTTCGCGGGGGTTGTTGGAGGAGGACGATGACGCCCTTGAGGGTTGGCTCGATGAGCTGGATGTCGTCGGGCCGCGGCGTTTGCTGCGACTGGAAAAACTTACGGGAAAGCCGCAGGCGATCTGGCGGCGGGCACTACATCGCTGGCTACTGGCTGAACCTCGGGCCGGAGACATTTCCCGCGCGGCATTCGACGCGTTGCTCGTAACGATCGAGACGGGGCGCCGCACTCGCCATAGCCTTGGCCGGTTGGGCTTTGCCGTGTCGGATGGCATCGCGTTGCGGTTCGAGCGCAAACGCGCGCGTTGAGACGAATTTCGCAGGCGCGCCAATTGACTTATCGCGCTGGAACATCCACGGTCCGACCTCAGTCCCTATCGCATAATGCCTGACTCTGATCCCAAAAAATCCCGCCGTCCCCTGAAGAGCGTGCCGCCGGATCGCTTCCAACCGAAGATGTTGATCTTCTGGCTGCTCCTCGTCGCGGCCGTCTTGGCGCTGCTGTTTGGCACAAACAGCATGAGCACCCAGCCGGAAATCCTGACCATTCAGGATGTGATCGAGCGGGCCGAGGCGAACAACATCGAGGCCAATCCCAAACAGCCGGCCATCATCCGCCCCGATTTGAGTGGCGGGCGCGATGCATCGACCATTATCGGCAGCAGCCGACGCGAGGAGAACGGCCCCTACAAGCCGTTCCGGGCCTCCGGTCGCATCACCGACGCCAACATGATGCGGCTCCAGCAATCCAAGCTCTTCATCGAGCAGGCGCCGCAGACTGCGCTGATGACGATCGCAATCAACGTGCTCCCCATCGTGCTGGTGATTGGGTTCGTCTATTTTCTTTTGATGCGCCAGCTCCGGCAGGCCGGGCGTGGGGCGCTCAGTTTCGGCAAGAGTCGCGCGAAGCTGCTCACGCGGGACCGGGACAAAATCACGTTCGCGGAGGTGGCGGGTTGCGACGAGGCGAAGGAAGAGGTTTCGGAAGTCGTCGAATTTTTGAAAGACCCGAAGAAGTTCACGAAAATGGGCGGCCGGATTCCCAAGGGAATCCTCATGGTCGGCCCTCCCGGCACTGGCAAGACGCTGCTCGCGAAGGCTGTCGCCGGTGAGGCCGACGTGCCGTTTTTTAGCATTTCGGGCTCAGACTTCGTCGAGATGTTTGTCGGCGTCGGCGCGAGCCGCGTGCGCGACATGTTCGAGCAGGGCCGCAAGAGTGCGCCCTGCCTGATTTTCATCGATGAAATCGACGCCGTGGGTCGGCAGCGCGGCGCCGGGGTCGGCGGCGGTAACGACGAACGCGAGCAGACGCTCAATTCGCTGCTCGTCGAGATGGACGGCTTCGACACCACTGAAGGCGTCATCATTATCGCGGCGACCAATCGCCCCGACGTGCTGGACAGCGCATTGCTGCGTCCAGGCCGGTTCGACCGACAGATTTACGTGGATCTGCCCGACCTGAATGGCCGCGAGCAGATCCTGCGCGTCCATGCGAAAAAAATCAGCCTCGCCGAGGGCGTTGATCTGGCGGTGATCGCGCGCGGCACGCCCGGGTTGTCCGGAGCGGATCTGGCGAACCTTCTCAATGAGGCAGCGCTGCTCGCCGCGCGGCGCAACAAGAAGAAAGTCGAGATGATCGACGTCGAGGATGCGCGGGAGAAGGTGCAATTCGGCCGTGAACGCCGCCGGTTGATGGACGATGAGGAAAAGAAACTCACCGCCTACCACGAGGCCGGCCACGCCCTGATTACGGCAGTGCTCGATGACGGTTCGCTGCCGGTTCACAAGGTCACGATTATCCCGCGCGGGGGCAGCTTGGGCAGCACGATGTATATTCCAAAGAAGGACATCCTCACCCAGGAGAAAAAGAAACTGGAGATTCGCATCGCCACCGGTTGCGGCGGCCGCATCGCCGAGGAACTGGTGCTCGACGACATTTCCAACGGCGCCGCCGGCGACATCCGGCAGGTGACCAAAATCGCCCGCCACATGGTGTGCGATTGGGGGATGAGTTCTCTCGGTATGATCGCGTTTGGCGAGAGCAACGACACCGTATTCCTCGGCCGCGAAATCACCCGCAACCAGACCTACTCGGAGGAGACGGCCCGCAGGATCGACGCGGAGGTGTTCCGCATCGTCGACGAGCAATACAAGCGCGCCAGGGAGATCATCCTCAAGCATCGGGCCGCACTCGACAAGATTGCCGCGGCGCTGCTCGAGTTCGAAACGATCGAGGGCAGGCATGTGCTCGAGATTATGGAATTTGGCGAAATTCGGTCTCCGATCGTGGCCATCGTGCCGCCAAAGCTTGAATCGCCTGCGCCGGACAAAAAGCTCCCCGAGAAGGGCGCCTCGGCGGAGGAGCCGCTCTCGTCTGGCGCCCACGCGCCGAATCCCGCCTAACGGGCGGTCAGGCAAGCAACCCAACGGCGCGAAGTAATTCGCGTCTTTTTTGCGGGCGGACGAAAAATGAGCCTTGGTTTCGCGGAGGCGCTCGCGAAGATCACGGCTCTTTCCATGAAAATCTGCTGTATCGGCGCGGGATATGTTGGTGGGCCCACGATGGCGATGATCGCCGCCAAGGCTCCCCAGATCGAGGTCACGGTGGTTGACATGAACGCGACGCGCATCGCGGCGTGGAACTCCGACACGCTGCCGATCTACGAGCCAGGACTCGACGAGCTCGTGAAAACCCGGCGCGGGAAAAATCTGCATTTCTCGACCGACGTTCACGGCGCGATCAAGGCGGCGGACATCATCTTTGTCGCAGTCAACACTCCGACCAAAACCTACGGCGTCGGCGCCGGCCGGGC
>JBDSGI010000496.1:0-3304 GCA_039919035.1 Opitutaceae bacterium | reverse complement strand
AGCGCTCGGCATTCAGTGAGGAGCGGCCAGAGGTGCTCTTCGAGTTTCCACATCTCGCCGGTCGCGCCGCGGCCGTAGGTCGGCGGGTCCATGATGATCGCGTCGTAGCGTTTGCCGCGCTTCTGCTCGCGGCGGACGAATTTTAGGCAGTCGTCGGTTATGGTGCGAACGGGGGCGTCGGCGAGGCCGGAGAGAACGAGGTTTTCTCGGCACCACTTCACCATGCCTTCGGCGGCGTCGATGTGGGTCACGCTCGCGCCGGCCTTGGCGGCAGCGACGGTGGCGGCGCCGGTGTAGCCGAAGAGATTGAGGACGTTGATCTCGCGGCCGGTCTTGCGCGCGGCCGCGATCTTGGCGGAAAACCACTCCCAGTTCACCGCTTGCTCGGGAAAGAGCCCGGTGTGTTTGAAAGAGGTGGGGTGAATTTTGAAAGTCAGGCCGAGCGAATCGTAGGCGAGTTTCCAGTGGTCGGGGAGCGGACGGCGGAACTCCCACTTGCCGCCGCCTTGGTCGCTGCGGTGATAAAAGCCGTCCCAGTTTTCCCAGCGGGCGCCGGATTCTTTCTGGTGGCGGGGCCAGATGATTTGAGGATCCGGCCGGACTAGGGTGTAGGGGCCCCAGCGCTCGTGCTTCATGCCGTCGCCGCACTCAAGAAGTTGATATTCCCGCCAATGGTGGGCGACGAGCAAGGAAGGGCGGGCGACGGCGGCTGACATGGTGCGAAATGGCGAGGCAACTCGGCGGGGCGCCGCGTGTCGAGCAGCGGATTCGGACCGGTGGCCGGCGGCGGGCAGGAGTCGGGGGGGCGCCGGCCAAACCGTTGACATCCGGCGCCCCCGACCAGTAGCGTATTTTCTTTCACGCCTACATCCATGAACAAAACTAACCTCATTCGGGCTTCACTCGCCCTCGCCGCTGTCGCCTTGGGCGCGGCAAACCTGTCCGCTGACGTCGTTGAGACCAAGAGCGGCGCCCGCATCATCGGCAAAGTCACGAAGATCGACGACGGCGTCGTCACGGTCTCCACCGACTACGCCGGCGCGATCACGATTAAGCAGTCCGAAGTCACGGCGATCACGACCGATGCTCCGATCGCGGTGCGGCTCGCGAGCGGCACGCGCGTCGACGGCAAGGTCTCCACCTCGGGCAGCACCGTGCAGATCGTCGGCGCCGAGGGCTCGCTGACCACAACAGTGGACAAAGTTGCCGCGTCTTGGCCGGCGGGCGGCAAAGATCCGGCGATTGCAGCGCTTGAACGCGGCTGGGCCTACGAAGCGGCGGTTGATGTTGCCGGCAAGACCGGCAACAAGGAGCAGCTCGCCACCTCCGCCGCGCTGCGCGCGGTGCTCAAGGGCTCGCAGGACACCCTCCAGTTCTACACCGGCTATGATCGCCAGGTTTCCGACGGGACCAAGTCCGCCGACCAGTTCAAGGCCGGCGTGGACTACCAAAACAATTTTTCGGGCCGCGCCTCCTGGTATGTCCGCGATGAAGGCGGCTTCGATCGCATCAAGGACATCGACCTCTACAACGTCGCCGCCGCCGGTCTGGGCTACGACTTCATCAAGGCGCCGAAGCAGATTCTCACGGGTCGCGCCGGTCTTTCTTACCGCTACGAGTCCTATCGCGCCAACGACAGGGAACTCGCCCGCCTCCTGGCGCTCCGCCCGGCTCCCACGCTGGCCGACGCCCGCCGGCTCGCGACCAAGGAGCGCGTGAGCAGCTTGGGCCTCGACTTCGGTCTCGTGCATGAGGCGACCTTCGAGAATTCGAAGATCGTCAATCGCCTCTCTTACGTGCCGTCGTTTAACGATTTCTCGGACTTCCGTTTCACCCACGAGTCGTTCTACGAAATGCCGCTCCTGAGCAGCCAGTGGAAGCTCCGCCTCGGTGTGAACAACGACTACACGAGCAAACCCGGCAAGGGCGTGGAGCGGCTGGACACCGGCTACTTCACCCGCCTCGTGCTGAGCTGGAAATAAACCTTCCGCTTCTCTCGCCCGAAACCTCGGGCGATTTTTCCCAGGGCCGCGCGAGCGGCCCTTTTTTATGTCCGAAAATGGGCGGCTGGGTTGACGCCCGTCGAATCAGGTTGCTCCCTTTTCTCGAATCGTTCGTCTCTCCCTTACCCATGAAAACGCGTGTCTCGCCCCTCCTCGCGATTGCCCTGTTTGTGCCGATCGGATTTACGTCCTGTGTCGCTCCGGAGGCGGCGAACGTCAGCCCCTCCGCCGCCAACGGCATCAAACTCACTCCGCTCGACGACCGCGTGCGCGTCGAAATCGGCGGCCAGTTGTTCACCGAATACATTTTCAAGGGCGCGCAGAAGCCCTACCTCTATCCGGTCATCGCGGCGGACGGCACGCCACTGACGCGCAATTATCCCATGAAGCCGGACGTGGCTGGCGAGGCGAAGGATCATCCGCACCATCGCTCCCTCTGGTTCACCCACGGTGACGTGAACGGACTCGATTTCTGGGCCGAGAGCGCCGGCGCCAAACAGGGCAAAATCGTCAGCGAAAAAGTTGTGGTGGTGAGCGACAAGATCGTAGCGAAAAACAAGTGGGTAGGTCCGGATGGCACTGTGCATCTGACGGACACGACGACCATTCGGGTCAGCACGGCGGCGGATGGCGCACGCATTTTGGATTATGCCGTCACTTTGGAGGCCCCGGCCGACAAGCCCGTCGTCTTCGGCGATACCAAAGAGGGCTCGATGGCGATCCGGCTTCCGCTCTGGATGACGCCCCCGCATTCCTATTCCGGCGCGGACAAGAAGCGCGTGAAGCACGAGGGTGTCGGCACCATCATTAACGATGCTGGCGTCACCAACACGCCCACGTGGGGCAAGAAATCCGCGTGGGTGGATTACCACGCGCCGAAGGACGGCAAGGTGTATGGCGTCGCGATGTTCGATAATCCCTCGAACCCTCGCTATCCGACCTGGTGGCACGTGCGCGACTACGCTCTCTTTGCCGCCAATCCCTTCGGCAAGCATGATTTTGAAAATCTCAAAGATCAGCCCAAAGCCGGCGACTTGACGATTGCTGCGGGCAAAAGCGTGACTTTCCGCTGGCGCTTTCTCTTCCACATGGGTGACGAGAAAACCGCCAAGATTGCCGAACGATTCAAGGACTACGCTGCCGGAAAATGATGAGTAGGGCGGGGCCTCTGACCCGCCCTTTGTGTGCCCCAGAGGTTCCGAAGGCGGGTCAGAGCCCCGCCCTGCTTCCAGTCAAAACCCCAATCTAACTCCCCCAAAAAAAATGCCCCTCCATATCAATCACCTCACCCGCCGCGCGTT
>JBDSGI010000495.1:0-3273 GCA_039919035.1 Opitutaceae bacterium | reverse complement strand
TGGGCAGCTCGGATTTCACCCGCGAAAAGACTTCGTCGGCTGTGGGGTGATCGCGTTTTTTAAGCAGCACGTCGTAAACGACCTCGCGCTGCGGGGTGGACCGAAGGTCTCGGTCGGCGAGACGCTGGGTGAGCGCTTCAGAATGTTCGGTGGCGGCCATGAGTTTTGGGAGGGGCAACCAATTGGAATGATTCTAAGGTGCAAGCAGGAATTAGAACTATTCTAATTATAAGCGCTGCGGGAGGGAGCTGAAGCCTGCGCACTGCCCCTAGCCTAGCGGCGCCAGCACCAGTGCCACGGTTCGTAGCCGATGCCGTGGGGATTGCGCCGGGGAAAAGACATCACGAAACCATACTTTCCCGCGTGCCGCCGCAACCAGCGGAAGGCGGGTGTGCGCCCAAACTTCTCCTCAACGCTCACATCGTCGGGGGAGCCGACATCGATCGCACGGCCCGTGTGATGTTCGCTGTAGCCCGGCGCCGCGATGTAGCGCAGGATGTCGTCGAGCGTCCGGCCCTTGGCGAGGTTCATGCGAATCAGGCGCGTCTGGCGGGCTACGCTCCGAAACCCGGAGAGGGGAAAAAGAACCACGCCATCCTGCGCCGCCGCGTTGCGCATCTGCCGCCAAGCGGACGCAGCGGGTTTTGTCAGCCGCACTGGCCGGCCCTCGACGGGATGCCGTCCCACCTGCACCAGCTGCGCGACATCCGGCTCGCGATAGCGCATGAGTCGGCGCGCGCGACCGTAGTCTGGTGGGATGCCAAGGGTGCGATGGAGCGCGTGAAGGCGGGAGGCAGGCATGGAGCGAACGACGTTGGGGTCGCGGACGACTCACGCTTTTCGGGCGTGGTCGGGGACGCTTCGCGAGCTTTGGTCAGCCGTTGTGTTCCGCGAGCCAGCGTTCGGCGTCGATGGCAGCAGCGCAGCCCATACCGGCGGCGGTGATGGCCTGACGATAGACGTGATCGCTGCAATCCCCGGCGACGTAGATGCCCGGGATGTTCGTGCGCACCTGCGAGCCGGGCTCGGGCAAGAAGTAGCCGCCCTCGTCGACGTTGAGTGGCGGCGCGAACGGTCCGGTGTTGGGAATGTGGCCGATGGCGACGAAGATGCCCTTCACGGGCAGCACGTATTCGGCGTTGGTCTTCACGTTCTTCACCTTGAGTCCGCTGACAGCGCTTTCCTTTACGCCGAGCACTTCGACCGGCACGGTGTCCCAGACCATCTGGATTTTTTCGTGTGAGGTGGCGCGGTCGGCCATGATTTTTGACGCGCGGAGCGTGTCGCGGCGGTGGACGAGATACACCTTGCTCGCGAAACGAGTGAGAAAGAGCGCCTCTTCCGCCGCGCTGTCGCCGCCGCCGAGGACCGCGACTTCCATTTTGCGGTAGAACGCACCGTCGCAGGTGGCGCAGGTCGTCACGCCTTTGCCGCCGTAGAGTTCCTTCTCGCCGGGGATGCCGGTGAGGCGAGGCGAGGCGCCGGTCGCGATGATGACGGTCTTCGCGAGAATGGTGCGGCCGTCGCACACCAGCTTGCGCGGCATCGACGAGAAATCCACGGACTGCACCAGCGTCTGCTCGAAGCGCGTGCCGAAGCGCGTGGCCTGCTCGCGCATGTTTTGCGTGAGTTGAAAACCGTCCACGCCGTGCGGGAAGCCGGGAAAGTTTTCCACCTCGCTCGTCGTCGTGAGCTGGCCACCGGGGAGCGGGCCCTCCAGCACGAGCGGATTGAGGCTGGCGCGCGCGGTGTAGATGGCAGCCGTGAGTCCGGCGCAGCCGGTGCCGATGATGACGACGTTTTCGACGGAGGGGTTGGACATGTTGAAGGTGAAACACAGAGCCGGGCTCTTCGCCGCTTGCAACTCCGCAGATGGAAACCGCACTTTGGCGCCATGCCTCTCGACGCTTCGGCGCTCCACGAACGGACCTTCACCATCGACACGCACTGCGACACGCCGACGGCGCGCTTCATGCGGACCGACTGGGATTTTTCTGCGCGGCACGATGTGGGCACGGACGGTTCGCAGTGCGACCTCCCGCGAATGCGTGAAGGCGGCGTGGATGCGATGGTATTTGCCGTTTACGTCGGACAGGCGGCGCGGTCGCCAGAAGGCCTAGCGGCGGCGCATGAGATGGCGGTGCGGTGCTTCGAGCGCACCCACGCAATCCTCGCTGAAAAAAAAGCGGAGTGTGAGCTCGCTCTTTGCGCCGATGATGCGCTGCGCCTTAAGGCCGAGGACCGCCGCGCGATCTACCTCAGTATTGAAAACGCCTACTCGCTCGGCGGCGACCCGGCCAACGTGGCGAAATTCCACGGCCTCGGCGTGCGCATGCTGGGCCTCACGCACATGCTCAATAACGACGTCGCCGATTCCTCTACCGATCCGCGCGGGCCGGAGTGGGGCGGCCTCAGCCCGCTCGGTCGCGAGATTGTCGCCGAGTGCAATCGTCTCGGGATCGTGCTCGACGCTTCCCACGCTAGCGACGCCACGCTGCGCGATCTCTTGGAGCTGTCGCGTGCGCCCATCGTGCTCTCGCACACCGATTGCCGCGCGCTCTGCGATCATCCGCGCAATGTCGGCGATGACCTCGTGCGCGCGCTCGCGGGGAAAGGCGGCGTGATCCAAATCAACGCGCTGCCGGTCTCTCTCGTCGCCGAGCCCGGCAATCGCCGCACCGCCGCGCTGCTCGACGTGCTGATGCGCTACCAGCATCTCGCGCCGACGCCCGCCATGCTGGCGGCGGCGGATGTCGAATATGATGTCGCCTGCGCCGCGCATCCTAATCCCGTGGTGACGCTCGACGACTTCATCCGGCACCTCGAGCACGCCGCGTCGGTCGCGGGCGTCTATCACGTCGGCATCGGTTGCGACCTCGACGGCGGCGGCGGTTCCTTCCCGCGCCTGCGCGACGTGAGCGAATACCCCAACATCACCGGTGGCCTCGTCGATCGTGGCTGGAAAAGCGCGAACATCGGCCTCGTCTGGGGCCTGAACACCCTGCGCGTCTTCCAGGCGGCGGAGCAGGTCGCGCGGAACACACCTTCTCCTTAATCGCATGAGTCTCCTCGAAAAATTCCAACTCCACGGCAAGACCGCGCTCGTCACCGGTTGCCGGCGCGGCATCGGCGAGGCCATCGCGGTGGGCTTGGCGGAGGCCGGGGCCGACATCATCGGCGTGAGCGCCACGCTCGAGCCGCACGGGAGCAGCGTGGAAAACAAGGTCCGTGCGCTTGGTCGCTCGTTCGCGGGCTACGCGTGTGATTTCTCGG